>JBOHED010000230.1:0-5865 GCA_050700915.1 Actinopolymorphaceae bacterium
TGCTCGTGACGGTCTGGCCGGACGACTCGAGCAGGACGGTACGCCGCTCGGTGCCGTAGGTCTTCGCCACGTCGGCCAACTCGCCGGAGACCAGCCGCTTGAGCAGGCGTTCGTCTTCGAGGATCGCGGTGAGCTCACCGATCTCCTTCTCCAGCGTCGACTTCTCCTTCTCCAACTCGATCCGGGAGAACTTCGTGAGCCGCCGCAGCTGCATGTCGAGGATGTACTGCGCCTGCGGATCGGACAGGTCGAACACCGCGATCAGGCGTTCCTTGGCGGCCGCCGCGTCATCGCTGCCCCGGACGATCTGGATGACCTCGTCGATGTCGATGATCGCGATCAGCAGGCCTTCGACGAGGTGCAGACGATCCGATGCCTTGGTGAGCCGGAACTGCGTGCGCCGGCGGGTGACGTCGTAGCGGTGGTGGAGGTAGACCTCCAGCAGTTCCTTCAACCCCAGCGTGCGCGGCTCGCCTTCCACCAGCGCGACGTTGTTGATGTTGAACGAGTCCTCCATCGGCGTGAGCTTGTAGAGCTGCTCGAGGATCGCCTCGGGATGGAAGCCGTTCTTGATCTCGATGACGAGCTGCAGACCGTGCCGGCGGTCGGTGAGGTCCTTGAGGTCGGCGATGCCCTGGAGCTTCTTGGCCTGCACGAGAGCCTTGATGCGTTCCATGATGCGTTCGACGCCGACGTTGTAGGGCAGTTCGGTGACGACGATGCCTTTGCGGCGTGGAGTGACGTTCTCGACCCGGGCGGTGGCACGCATCTTGAACGCACCACGTCCGGTTTCGTACGCGTCCCGGATCCCGGACAGGCCGACGATCTTGCCGCCGGTCGGCAGGTCGGGGCCGGGGATGAAGCGCATCAGGTCGTCGAGGTTCGCCGACGGCTTCTTGATGAGGTGCCGCAGCGCCTGGACGACCTCGACGAGGTTGTGCGGTGCCATGTTGGTGGCCATGCCGACAGCGATCCCCGTTTGACCGTTGACGAGCAGGTTGGGCAGCGCCGCCGGCAGCACTCCGGGCTGCGTCTCGCGGCTGTCGTAGTTGGGCACCCAGTCGACGACGTCCTCGTCGAGCGACTCCGTCATGGCGAGCGCCGGACCGGCCATCCGACACTCTGTGTATCGCATCGCTGCCGGTCCGTCGTCCAAGGAGCCGAAGTTGCCGTGCCCGTCGACGAGCGGGACCCGGAACGCCCAGCTCTGGGCCATCCTGACCAGCGCGTCGTAGATGGCCAGGTCACCGTGCGGGTGCAGCTTTCCCATCACCTCGCCGACCACGCGGGCGCTCTTCACGTGCGCACGGTCAGGACGCAGCCCCATGTCGGACATGGTGTAGAGAATCCGGCGTTGTACGGGCTTGAGTCCGTCGCGAGCATCGGGAAGCGCACGGACGTAGATCACGGAGTAGGCGTACTCGAGGAAGCTCCTGCGCATCTCGTCGCCGACGTCGATGTCGGCGATCTGTTCCTCGAAATCCTCCGGCGGCACCATCGAACTCTTGCGGCGGGCCATAACGGTTGTGTGCTCCTCGGGTCCGGGTGAGAAGAACCAGTAGGGCTCCTACGAATAGTGGCATCCTCCGCCCACAGCGCCGCACAGCGACGCGCGGTAGCGCCTCAGCTGGACGCCTGCCGGGCGAAGCGCGCACCGAAGGCGGCCCGCTCCAGCGTGCTCCACGCGGTGCTGACGAGCAGGAAGACACCGGCCGCGAGGGGGACGAACGCAGCGACGACCAGCGTGGCGTACGGCAGCAGGGGAGCCAGCCTGGCCACCAGCGCGGGAGTCTCCTCGGGGAGCGTACGCCGGGTGAGCCGGGACGACCACCAGGCGACACCGGCAAGCAGCCCGAACAGCCCGAGATAGACGAGGGCGGCCGGGAGGAGCCCAGCGGCCAGACCGCCTGCCGTGAGAACCGAACTCCCGAGAGGTACGCCGAACACCGCGTGGGTCAGCAGCAGGTTGAGGTGCCCGCCCACGATCGGTACGGAGCAGAGGCGGTACATCACGGCGAAGAGCGGTATCTGGGCGAGGGCCGGCACGATTCCGGCGACCGGGCTGATCCCGTGCGCGCGGTAGAGATCGGTCGTCTCCTTGTGCAGGCGTACGGCATCGTCGCGGTGCCGGACCCGCAGCTCCCGCAGCCGCGGGGCGAGCGCCGCCCGGGCGTGCGCACCTTGCGCGGCGGCGTAGCTCAGCGGGACCAGACACAGGCGGACGAGCACGGTGAAGACCGCGAGGGCGACCAGGGCGGCCGGGTCACCGAGAGCGGGAGCGAGGACGGATGTGAGGCCGGTGACGATCTGGTGGGCGGCGGTGACGGCAGGGTCGAGGACAGCGAGCATGGCGGATCGGACCTTCCAGGGCAGGCGGATCGGTGGGCGGCGGGGCCGCCGCGATCATGCGGCGGCGGAAGCCACCGACGGTGCCCGGGGGCGGGGTCGTCCGCGTACCTCTGTCCTGGTCCGGACCGCCCGGATCGCGCGGGTATGCGGCCAGCGGCCAGGCTGCCCTGGCGAGAGGACCGAGGCCGCTCCGTGAAGTCGCCGGGAGGCGTACCGGCGTACGGCGACAAGGGCCACGAACGTCGCGACCGTCGCGGCGAACGCGCCGGGGCCCGCACCAACGATCGCCGGTGCGAAGGCGTCGCCCAGGCCGGTGCTGGCGAGCACGGCGACGAGCGACCAGACCATGGCTGTCAGCATACGGTGCGGAGCGGTGGGTTGCCGTACGACAGGATGAGCCCGTCGCCCGTCGCCCGTCGCCCGACGCCCGTGCGCTGGGCGCGGCGGGGGACGTCGCGTTCCAGCACAGCGAGCGGCGATGGTTGGTGGCGGAGCGGACGAAGGGAGGCGGCGGCGTGCTCGTGACGTCGCGTTCGGCAGCTGAGTACCACGCGATGTTCGACCTGACGTCGGACGCGCTCGCGCCCCTGCACGTCCTCGACTGCTGCGCCGGTGCGTCGAGCCTGGCCGCGGAGACCGGCGCCTACGTGGTCGCGGCCGATCCGGCCTACGGCCGCGGACGCGCCATGGTGGCGGACGAGGCGCGGTCCGGTCTGGTGGCGGGCAGCGACATCATCGAGGACCAGGCCGACCGGTTCGAGTGGAGCTGGTACGGCGACCCGTCACGCCGGACCACGCTGCGCACGGCCGCCATGCGGAGGTTCGTCGCCGACCTTGCAGCACGTCCCTCGCGCTACGTGGCGGGAGCGTTGCCAGATCTTCCGTTCGCCGACGAGAGTTTCGATCTGGTGTTGTGCTCGCATCTGTTGTTCACCTGGGCCAACCGGTTCGACCGGGACTGGCACCATGCGGCGCTCTCCGAGCTGGTCAGGGTGGCGAGGAGCGAGGTGCGCATCTTCCCGCTCGTCCACCAGGGGTCCGGCGACCCAGTCGCGTTCTTCCCGTCGCTGCGGAGCGAGCTCCAGGCCGCCGGGCACCGCACCGAGCTCCGGCGGGTGCCCTACCGGTTCCAGCGAGGTGCCGACCAGATGCTTGTCGTTCTCACCGAGCGATCCGTGACCGGCGAGCCGAGGGAGGCAGATAAGTGAACGGGCCGGCCGACTCGCCCCTGGCGCACGTGTTCGCCGACATCGAACGCGGCGAGCTGCCGCCGACGGACGGTTCGCTCCGGGTCGTCCGCCCGCCCTCACCGCAGACCAGCGCAGTCGTGGCCTTCACGGCGTACACCCTCGTCGCGGCCGACGTCGACCCTGCCTGGGTGGCCGGGCAGATCCCGGTCGGCGACCTGTCGGCGCCGCTCAACCCGCCTTTCCTGTCGGCGCTGTGCGCCCGGCTCCGGCGCCGCATCAACGCCGTCGACATGGTGACCCTCGCCACCCCGCTCGCCGGAGACCCGCCGTTGCCCCTGGAGGTGATCGACGACGCCGACCATCCGCGCGTACGCCGGGCCCACCGGTACCGCGACCACGTACGCGTCTGGTGCGTCGAGGGTGGTGTCCTGATCCTGGGGCGCGGCCTCGCCGGTCGATGGGAGGCGGCGTTCGAGGTCGACCCGGCCCACCGCGGCCGCGGGCTGGGGCGGGCCCTGGCCACGTCGGCGCGACATCTGGTCGACCGTGCCGCCGGAGGGGTGTGGGCGCAGGTGACACCCGGCAACGCGGCGTCGGTCCGGGCACTGCTGGCGGCCGGCTACCAACCGGTCGGCTCGGAGGCACTTCTGACGCCACCATGAGTGGGGATTACGGTGAGGGCCGTGCTGGTCCAGGCCCGGCTACGGGAGCCGATCGAACGCGGTGACGTGACATTGCTGTTCCGGCGCTGGCGGAGGTGCCAGGCGGTTGCCGGGCACCACTACCGCACGGCGGCCGGGCGGCTGGTCGTCGACGCCGTCGACGAGGTGGCAGTGGCGGCGATCACCGACGGCGACGCCCGCCGAGCCGGCTATCCGGACGCCGCCGCGTTGGTCGACGACCTGCGGGGGAGTGCGGACCTGCCGATCTATCGACTCGCTGTCAGGGCGCTCGAGGGTCCGGATCCGCGGGATGTCCTGGCCGGCAAGGCAGCGTTGACAGCCCGCGAACGCCGCGAGCTCGACGAGCGTCTGGCCCGGCTGGACCGGTCGTCCCCGCGCGGACCCTGGACCGCCGCGACACTGGACCTGATCGCCGAACGGCCTGCTGTACGCGCACCTGACCTCGCGGCCGAGCTCGGCCGGGAGACTCTTCCGTTCAAGACGGACGTACGCAAGCTCAAGAATCTCGGTCTCACACTCAGCCTTCCGGTTGGCTACCGGCTGTCGCCGCGTGGTGCGGCCTACCGGCGCCGGCGACGCCGGCAGACGCCGGCAGGTGGTCGAGCGATGCCGCCCCTCGACGATCCGACATGATGGAACGCGAACCAGGCAAATCCGGCAGTGGCACTCCTCACCGGCGCTTTCGGGACAGTGGGGTCGAGTCGTGAGCGGGTCTTGCGTTTCCCGCCGCTGACTTCTGGCCGGCAAAGGTACTGTGGTCGCGACCTTCCCAAGGAGGCTTGTGTCGATGGCTGGCTCGAGCAGGCGGACTTTCCTTGCGCGCTCGTTGGCGTGGGGGGTAGGGGCGTCCTCGCTCGCTTCGTTCGTCTCTTCGTGCACCAACGCAGGTGGCACGGGACCGGACGACAAGCCCGTGGTACCCAAGTCGGCCGCCACGACGAAACGGTTCAAAGGCCGGATTGTGGTCGCGACGATGCAGAATCCTTCCGCACAAGCACGAGAGGCGCTGACCCGGGCCTATCGACGCCACCAGCCCGGTGTCGAGATCGTGTGGGACACGCGCGAGCACACCGATCCGGAGTCCTATGCCGGCTGGCTGAACGCACAGTTGTCCAGCGGTCCGATCCGTCCCGACATCGTGTCGGCGGACCATGCACCGGGCTCTCGGCCATACGTCGATCTCGACGAGTACCGCGCGCAGGTCAACCCCTACACCGGCCGGCGCTGGGACGACGACTACGACTTCGAGACCTACCGCCACGTCGACGACCGTGGCGAGCGCACCGCGATCGGCACCGAGACGTCGCACCTGTACTGGTTCTACAACAAGGACCTCTTCGCCGCCGCGGACGCCGACCCCCCGACCACGTGGGACGAACTCGTCGCGGTCTGCGCCAAGCTCCAGACAGCGAAGCACCTCCCGATATCGTCGACGTTCTCCGCCATCCCGCAGTGGCTTTCCTCGGTCTACTTCGACCAGTTCCACGACGACTGGATCGGCACCGTGCGCGCCCAGCCAGGCGACTGGAACTGGGATCCCGAACTCGACGCGAAGTTCCGCGCCCGCTACGACGACCCGGGCATCCACGCCACCTACACCTACAGCCCGCAGCGTTTCTACCGCGGGCTCAAGGACAGGACTC
>JBOHED010000231.1:0-3277 GCA_050700915.1 Actinopolymorphaceae bacterium
TCGGTGCGACGGGTGCTCTTCCTCGCCGACAAGCACTTTCGGCCACAGCCACGTCCAGCCAAGTCGACGCGCAGGCAGTTCCCAGACTGGGCCACCTACACACCGAACTCGATCTGGATCTACGACATCTAATGCCGACGTCGGCATTACATGTCCTATGCCGACCTTCGGACTATGCCGATGTTGCTCGGGGTCGTGGGGGTCATCGGCGGCGCTGAGGTTGAGAAGGTCGGCATAGTCGCAGCTTCGTGATCACGCTTCAGACACATGGAGTGTCTGGAGGTGAGGTCCGTGACGAAGAGATCGGCGACGGCCCGGTCGTATCCGGTTCGAATCCCGCGGGTTCCGGTGGGCCCGCTTGCGTCCACGGTGCTGGGCGAGTGCGCGCGATGGCTGGCGGGGAAGGGGTACTCGCCTGGGTCGCTGGCCGGGGTGGTGAACCTGGCACAGCGGCTGAGCATGTGGATGCAGGAGGCGGGTGCCGAGGTCGGCGATATCGACGAGGAGTTGCTCGCGCGATTCGTCAGCGCTGAGCGTTCCCGCGATCTTGTTTGCGCCTCGGTTGCATGTTGGATCGGCGTGCTTAGCCGGTTCCTGGCCGCTGGTGGCTATCTGCGGGTGGCCGAGGTCGATGCGAGCCAGCTCGCGCCGGCCCAGGTCGCGGTGTCGGAGTGGTGTTCCTGGATGCGTGTCCAGCGCGGTCTTACCGAGAAGTCCATCGCGGCCTACCGCTACTACGCGGCCGACCTCCTGGATGGCTGCACCGCGGCCGACGGTCGGTGCTGTGGCATCGTCTCGACGCGTCGATCGTGAACGCGTACGTCGTCGACCGCGGACGCCCGTACGGTGTTGTCGCTCGGGCTCACATCGTCGGCTCGGTCCGTAGTCTGCTGCGGTGGGCCTTGAGCACCGGTCACCTCGACCGGGATCTGACCGCCGGGATCCTCAAGCCTCCCGGGACCAAACGATCGGTTCCGCGAGGAGTAGATGCCGCGCACGTCGCGGCGTTGTTGGCGGTCTGTGACACGACCACGGCGATCGGGGCACGGGACCGGGCCCTCGTTCTGAGCCTGGTCCGGCTCGGCCTGCGAGCCGGCGAAGCCGCCCGTCTGATGCTCGAGGACATCGACTGGGGCAGCGGGCGGGTGCGGGTCACCGGCAAGGGACGCAAGCACGTGCTGCCTCTGCCGGTCGATGTCGGCCAGGCGCTCGAATCGTGGCTGCGGCTTCGGCCGCCCGCTTTGGACCGTGCCGTGTTCGTGCGGACCAGGGCGCCACGGCAGATGATGACGGTCTCGGGGATCTCGGGGGTGATCGCCCGCCTGTCGGGGCTGGCCGGGATCGACCCGATCCACGCGCACCGGTTGCGGCACACCGCCGCGACGGACGTCCTGGCCGCGGGCGGCACGTTGACCGAAGCCAAGGAGTTGCTGGGCCACGCCCACACCGTGACCACGATGACGTACGCGAAGGTCGACCTCGCGTCGTTGCGAGAGCTGGTCGTCCCGTTCGGGCAGGTGCCAAGATGACGCCGGCGGTGCCGGCGAAGCTGCGTGATCGGCTCGATGCAGCCAAATCGATCCGCGACAACAACACGTCACCGAGCTCGGCACCCGGCGCGGCCGAAGCCACCACCGAGAAGTCCACACCCCCGTGATCGAACATACCAACGATTCTATCAAACGTTGATCACCTCCGAAACCGTGAACCTCCCCTTGTTTACAAGGAGTTCACGTCGATCGGCCTTCCCCCTCACGAGTAGATGGCGGCAGTCAGCGGTAGCCGCGGGCCTGGATGTCGTACAGCTCGGCGTAGCGGCCGTCGTTCCGTAGCAGATCCTCGTGACTGCCCTGCTCCACGACGCGGCCGGCGTCGAGGACGATGATGTGGTCCGCGGTCCGCATGGTCGAGAAGCGGTGCGAGACCAGCAACGTGATCCCGCCCCGAGAACGCCTGTCCCGCGCGGCCGCCGCGTAGCGGGTGAACAGCGCGTCCTCGGTCTGCGCGTCGAGTGCCGCAGTCGGCTCGTCGAGCACGGTGAGCAGCGGATCGGGGCGCATCAACCCGCGGGCGAGTGCGACCTTCTGCCACTGGCCTCCCGACAGGTCGGTGCCGCCCGGCCAGGTGGTGCCGAGCTGGGTGTCCAGCCCGTCCGGCAGCGTACGGGCGAGGTCATCCGCGCTCGCCGCCGTCAGCGCGCGCTCGGCCGCACGTGCGTCGCCGAAGAGGGAAACGTCCCCGAGCGTCACCGCTTCCCGCAACGGCAGCTCGAACCGCGCATGGTCCTGGAACGCGCCGGCACACCGCTGCCGCCACGCGGTCAGGTCGAACGTGCGCAGGTCGATGCCGTCGACGAGCACGGCACCGTGAGTGGGTGCGTACATCCCGCAGAGCAGTTTCACGAGCGTGGTCTTGCCGGCGCCGTTCTCCCCGACGATCCCCACCACGCTCCCGGCCGGCAGTGTCAACGTCAGCTTGTCGAACAGCGTCGTGGTCGTGCCGGGATAGCTGAATGTCACATCCTGCAAGGCGATCCCGTCGACCAGCTCGGCCGGGACGTCGACCGGGTTCGCGGTGGCGGTGCGTCGTTCGGCGTCGGCTCTGTCCAGCAGCCAGAGGAACCGCGCACCGAACCCGAGGCAGTCGACCAGCCAGTGCACCATCCCCACGACCAGGCCGAGGTTCCCGCTCAGGCTCTGGGTGAGGACGAAGGCCAGGGCGAGGTCGCCCACGGTCGCGGCACCGGTGACCACGCGATAGCCGACCAGCAACAGGGCACCGACGAAGCCGCCCGCCAGCAGCAGGGTGGCGGCGGCGTTGCGGAGAGCGCTGGTCCAAGCCACCTGGACCTGTGCCGCGTGGTCGCGCCGCCAGGTCTCCTCGCTGCGGCGGAGCAGCTCGCCGGCAAGGCCGAAGACGCGGATCTCCTTGCCAGGTGAGGCATTCGACCCCAGTGTCACCAGGTGGCGTTGCCGGCGGCGGAACGGGGCGGTGCGCTCCTGCACGTCGCGTTCGCGGGCGGCACCGGTGCGCGCCGCCCACACGGCCGGTACGCCGAGGAGGGGGAGCACCAGCAGCACCGGATCGAGGGTGGCGAGCAACGCGATCGTGAACGTGGTCTGGGCAATCGCGCCGAGCGTCTCCGCCAGCGCCTCCAACGTCCAGTGCACGATCCAGGCCTCCTTGCGGAGCGGGTCGAGCTTGTCGACGTACGCGGGCCGCTCCAGGTGCTCGATGCCGTTCATGCCGGCCGACGCCCGGATCAGGCGTTCCTCGA
>JBOHED010000232.1:0-5070 GCA_050700915.1 Actinopolymorphaceae bacterium
GGGAGTTCGCCCCAGACACCCTCCGCCAGCTTGGCGTACCGGTAGAACCGCGAACGTCCCATCCGCTGCTCGGCAAGGTGGATCGTCGTGCTCGACGTGTGACCGACACCGAGAAGTAGGACGTCACCGCCGAGCTCTCCCAGTCGTTCGATCGGACCGAGGGGGTGGTCGAGTCGACCGGCGTCGACGAGCTGTCGCGCGTCCGGGCCGACCGCAAGGTAGGTGAACAGCGGGTGGTTGCCGCGTTCGTGGGGGAAGGTCTGCCGCATGGTCTCGGCGATGATGCCGAGCCACGAGTCCACCGGAAGGTCCTGCGAGAACACCACCGCACGGGCGAGCGCTTCGTCGAAGTCGCGCCACGTCTCGGCCTGGAAGTAGCTGTTGTGCGGACGGATGAGGCCAGGCGGTGCGCCGGGCAATCGGGTCAGGTCCCCGCTGCCCGCGCTGATCATGACGGTGCCGCACACGTCGACCAGGGCCTGGCAGACGGTCGCCGCGCCGCCCTCGACCGTCCCGAACGAACGCAGCGACGCGTGGACCAGGACGCGGGACGAGGAGGTCAGCCCGAGCTCCCGCAGGCCTTCGGCGATCTGGTCGCGGGTGACGGGTGGGAGTTCGGCCATGCAGGGCAGCATGGCCGAGCCACGAGCAGGTGCCAACCCGATTTCGTCCAGCCCCGGGCACCGGTCATGCGCGGGGCGCCGAATGACCTGCGTCCCTCAGATGCCGCCACCGAAGTCGCTGGAGCCGGGCGGCAGGGTCTGCTCGGTGCCCTTGGGAGTCCGGTTTCTGAACTCCCGCCGTTCCGCGTCGTCGTTCCACGGGAGGCCGCCCTTGCGACGACGGTGGACGAGTCCGAGGAGTAGGAGAAGAACTCCAATGCTGGCGAAGATCAGCAACAGTTCCATACCTGCGAGAGTGACACGCGGCGCCGCGACTGTCCATGGATCTCGGCCGGCGCGATCTCCTGACCCGTTACTCGGGACGCCACACCGCCGACGGTCACCGACGACCAGGCAACAGCCCTGTCAGGGCAGGTAGCCCCACGCCTTTGCCAGCGGACGCAGCTCCTCGTGGACGTCGTCCGCCTCGGGGAGGGACCGCCCGGGCTGGATCTTTCCGGTACGGATCTTGCTGCTCCAGTCGCCGATCCCCGCCCTGAACTTGCCGTGCTCGTTGCGTCCGTACTCCAGCATCCGGGCGTCCCACCGGACGCCCAGGTGGGCGCAGAGCTGCTTGGTCACCGCCTGCGGATCGGCGATGAGATCCTCGTACCGCACGACCAGCCCGGCGTGGGCCAACCGGGCTTCCTCGACACCGTCCATGTAGCTGAGGGCCTCGCGGATCGTCGGCTCGAGCTCCCGGTCCGAACGCGCGTCCATCAGCGAGGCGACCACCGACGCGGGGTGCCGGAGCAGGAAGATGAACCGGGCGTCGGGCCAGCAGGCGACCAGCCGTTCGTGATGGGTCGCGTTGGCGGGGGTCTTGTCGACCAGGATCCGTTTGCCGCTGCGGACCAGTTCGCGGTGCAGGACGCGATCCCACAGCAGGTGTTCGAGCTCGTCGCGGTCGAGCTGGAGCTCCTTCATGGCGACCTCGGCGTACGGCTTGTCGAAGCTCACCCGGGTGAAGCGCAGATGCAGCTCGTGCGGTGCGCAGATGTTCGGGTGGCTGTTCAGCAGCACCCGCAGCAGCGTCGAACCGGAACGTACGCCGCAGATGACGAACACCGGCGACGGGACCAACCTCGCGTGGGCGTCTCCCGTCCGGCGTACCCGGCGCCGCTCGGCGGGGCGGGTGAGGACCTGCCGCGCACGTCGAGCCGACCGCAGCAGCGTGGGATGGTCGGCCAGGCGTGTCTTCAGCTGGGTACGCATGGCAGCCGTGTTCACGGAATCGACACCAATCTGCAGAGAGCCGGACTGTGGTTGATCAAAAATGGTAACGGTCACTCTCCGCACGTCGCTGTTCAGGTATGACGCCGGGGTGGCGCTGGTTCATGTCCAGGGCATGTCCCACTGGCCTGGATCCAAACCTCCCACAGACCACTCACTGCACCGACATGCCGTCGTACGACGTCGCTCCTGGCGCGAGTTTCCGGCAGCCGTTCTGGTCCACCACGAGGAGCGGATCGGGCCCGATGGCGGTGACGGTGGCGCCGGCCACGACGGCGTTCGCGCGGTCGGTGAGGGCGATCGCCGACCGGCCGTGGGTCGCCGCCCACACGATCTCGCGCGGCAGGTCGGCGTCGCGGTGATGAACGAAGACGCCGTAGCCGGCGGTGAGATCCGCACCGTGGGTATCGGTGAGGCCGACCTCGTTCCGGTCGATGTGCGCGCTCGTGCTGATGTCGGAGCCGAGCAGAGCCGCGCCCGCGCTGCCGCCGAACACCATCCCGCCACCCAGCACGAACTCCCGCAGCTGGTCGAGCAGCTTCCACCGCCGGACGATGGAAAGGAGGCGGTAGGTGTTTCCGCCGCCGATGTAGATCGCGCGGTAGTCGGCCGGAAAGAACGGCCGGTCGCCGGTCCACACCGAGATGTCGCCGACCCCCAGGGGTTCGTACGAATTGCGCAGCCAGGCCGCGCAGTCGGTGTAGTCGTGGTGGGACGGATCCAGCGCGACCGGCCAGTAGGACACCGGACCGCCGCCGATCGCCCTCGCGAACTGCCGGTCGAGTGGATACGAGTCGCGCCTCCCTCCGCCGCCGGCGAGGAATACCCATCCGGCCACGGCGCTATCCCTTCACCGACGGGCCGTCGAAGAGGCTGCTCACGGATTCACCGAGATGGATCCGCCGGATCGCCTCGGCGAACAGCGACGCGACCGAACGCACCCGCATCGTCGGCAGCTCCTTCTCGGGCGCGAGCGGCACGGTGTTGGTCATGACGATCTCGTCGATGTCGTCCTGGCTGCCGAGGCGTTGGATCGCCTTGCCGGTGAAGAGTCCGTGCGTACACGCCAGGGAGATCCGGCGTACGCGGCGTTCACGGAGGCGTTCCAGGAGCTTCAGGATCGAACCGGCATTGGCGATCTCGTCGTCGAGCACGATGACGTTCTTGTCGTCGACGTCGCCCACGATCGCGTCGATGCGTACGTCGTCGTCGGCCAGGCGTTGCTTGCTGCCGGCCGCGACCGGGAGGTCGAGCAGCCGCGCGAACTGCGTGGCGGGCTTGGCGTTGCCGAGGTCGGGGGACACCACGACGGTGTCGGTGAGGTCGCGGTCGGCGAAGTGCTTCGCCAGCTCGGCAACGGCGGTGAGGTGGTCGACCGGGATGGAGAAGAACCCGTGCACCTGGGGGGCGTGCAGCGCCATGGTGAGCACCCGGTTGGCTCCGGCCGTCGCGAGGAGGTCGGCGACCAGCCGCCCGCCGATCGAGATCCGGGGCATGTCCTTCTTGTCGGATCGGGCGTACGCGTAGTGCGGGATGACCGCGGTGATGTTGGCCGCCGACGCACCGCGCGCGGCGTCGAGCATCAGGAGCAGCTCCATCAGGTGCTCCTGCACCGGCGGCACGATCGGCTGGACGAGATAGATGTCGCGCTGCCGGCAGTTGGCCTGCAACTGCACCTGGAGGCAGTCGTTGCTGAAGCGATCGATGTGGGTTGGCGAAAGGTCGACACCCAGGTCGGTGCAGATCTCCCGGGCGAGGTCAGGGTGGGCACTTCCGGTGAAGACCCCGATGTCACGCATCTGCCGCATGAGGTGAGCCGTTCCTGTCGGGTTCTCGGGCGTCTTACGACCGATACCAGCGTATCGACCGGCTTGCTCGCTATCCCCGGGGAGGCCGGTCGTCGTGGCGGGGCCGTTCATGCCCGTACGCCTTCCTTCGTACGACTGGTTCGTACGCCTCCTTCGTACGACTGGGCGCCTCGCTAGCGCGGCCAACTCCACCGGGTGGGGTTGCGGAGTTCCGCCTCCCACCCGTAAACGACTCGCGGCCGGACGCGATACGCCGGACCGGGTGCGATTCCGGGCGCGGCCACATTTTCTCCGGCCACGAAGGCGTTGTAGTCGTATTTGTGGTTGTTTGCGGCGACGTAGCGCTGCAGCTCCGCAGGGTCGACGACGCGCTCGCCCGCGCCTTCGACGATGACGACGTCCTGACTGCTCTCGAGGTGGACGGTGACCGCGCTGTTGGCGGCGATGTTCGCCGCCGCGACAGGTGACCCGCTCGCGAACATGAAGCCGTCGTCGAGCCAGACCCCCCACACGGGTCGGACGTGCGGACGTCCGGTCGTCGTGGCGGTTGCGACCCAGAAGCTGAGTGCGCTGGTGAGCCGCTCCTCGGCCCACCCCCACGGCAGCAGGTCGGAGGGAACGACGGAACCGAACATCCTGGGTGGTGCGGCCTCGGGAGTCCTCACCTGCCCGAGTATTCCGGTTTAGCGCAGCATCATGTAACCCCTGGGAGTGTCGGCACTAGAACACAGCGTTAACAGCGCGCGGCTCGGGGAGTCTGCGCTGCCGCTCCGGCGTCAGGCGGCAGCGGGGATCGCGCGGTGTCGTCGTACGCCGACGAAACCACCCACGAGTCCCAGCAGCACCCAGGAGACGAGGACGATCCCGGGCATGGTCACGGCCGCCCCATCGAAGAACGCGGTGCCGCGGAGCAGCGTCCCGCCCGCCCCTGGTGGCAGCAGCTGTCCGGTGAGTCCGGCCCAGGTCGGCAGGAGTTCCGGCGCACTGGTCACGCCGGAGAACGGGTTGCCGACGAACATCATCAGGAGTGCGGCAAGGCCCAGTCCGGCGGGCCCGATCGCCGCGCCGAGGCCGGCCACCGTGGCAGCGATGGCGAGCACCGTGAGGCCGATCGCCCCAGCGTTGAGCCACCAGTCGCCGCCGAGTGCGCCGAGCCACTCCTGCGCGATCCACACCGCGGCGAGGCCGGTGACGGCCGACGTCGCCACCAGGGCGGTCGCCTGTGCCCAGCCCGGGCGCGACAGGGCGTACATCGCGGCGCCGGTCGCGATGCCGGCGAACACGAGCGGCAGGACGGCGGCGCCGAGCACGATCCCGCGCGGGTCGTCGCGGGTGGTGGGTACGACGTCGACGGTCTCGACCGACCC
>JBOHED010000233.1:0-4411 GCA_050700915.1 Actinopolymorphaceae bacterium
AGTTCGGCGACTACCTCGCAAGAGTCGAGGACCGCGACACGGTGGTGGCGCTGCACCGGGAGGCGCTCGACGCCCTGCTCACCAGGGACGCGGACATCATCGAAAAGGCGTTCAACGACCACCTCGCCCCGCTCGAACGCCATGTGGCCGAGATGCAGCGGCCGCGCCGTAGGGCGGGCAAGCGCCTTCCCGGCTGATCACCGCTTCCTTTACCACGTAGGAAGCATTGCAGTGCCCTCTTGTCCAAAGATAGAATGAATATCGTGATCTTTGATAATTGTACGGTCGTGACGGTGGATCCCCGGCGGCGAATTCTGCGGAACGGTGCCGTCGCGGTGATCGGGTCCTCGATCGCCGCGGTGGGTGACTGTGCCGCCGTACGAGCGCAGTTCCCCGACGAGCCGGTCAAGGATCTGAACGGCTGGCTGCTGATGCCGGGCCTCGTCGACGGGCACGTCCACCTGCCCCAGGCCCTGCTCCGTGGCGCCGCCGACGAACTCCCTCTCCACCAGTGGATGTCCGCGCGGATCTTCGCCCTCGAAGGCAACTTCACCCCGGAAGACGCGAAAGTGTCCGCACGGCTGGCCATCGTCGAAATGCTCAAGGCCGGGACCACCACGTTCCTGGAGACACTGGTACTCGGCCGGCACGCTCTGGGGGAGCTTGCCGAAGTCATCGCCGAGACCGGGATGAGGGCGGTCCTGCCGCGCGCCGTCGGTGACGGGGGCGGCTATCTGGACGAGGCGCCTTTGCACGAAGGGCTGCAGGAGGCACCGGACACGGCGATGGCCGAGGCCGTCGACGTCGCCGGCCGGTGGCAGAACTCCGAACAGATCAAGGTCTGGTTGGGTCCTCGCTCCACCGGCGGATGTCCAGAACCCTTGCTGCGCGAGGTTGTCGAGACCGCTCGTGCCAACGACATGGGCGTGTGCCAGCACTACGCGATGACGGACCGGGAGCTGGCATACCTGCGGGAGAAGTTCCATGCAACGCCGGGCGAGTACCTGCGTCGGGTGGGCATGCTCGGGGACGACGTCGTACTCGCGCACTGCAGCGGCCTGCCCGCAGCCGAGATCCCCGCGCTGGTGGGCACCGGCACCAGCGTGGTCCACTGCCCCACCGGACCCGCGAAGATGGGCAGCGGAGTCACACCGGTCCGAGAGCTCCTCGACGCCGGCATCGACGTCGCGCTGGGGACGGACGCGAACGCGGCCAACAACGGTGCCGATCTGATCCGGGACTTCAAGTGGGTCGCCTACCTGCAGAAGCTGCGCCACCACGACCCCACCGTCGTTCCGGGCGAGGCCGTCCTCGAGATGGCGACCCTGGGCGGCGCGCGCGCCTTGTCCATGGACCAGCTGATCGGTTCCATCGAGGTGGGGAAGCGGGCGGACTTCATCGTGCTCCGTACGGACGGCCCGCACTGGACGCCCGCGGCCTATCCCGTGTCCAACCTCGTCTACTCGGCGGCGGGCGCGGACGTGGACACGGTAGTCATCAACGGGGAAGTCGTGATGGAGGGGCGTCGACTGCTCCACATCGACGAGGAACGCGTGCTCCGCGACGCCGCCGAGCACTCGCGGAGTCTGTACGAACGCACCGGGCTCGAGGTCCCCACGCTGTGGCCGATGGAGTGACGCATCATGATCGGAGGAACCGGATGAACCTTCATGGGCCCATCCCCGCGGAGAGGTATCTGCCGTACCAGACGTCAACGGACGTGAAGGAGCTACCCAAGGCCGACGCGGCGGTGATCCTGCCCATCGCGTCCATCGAGCAGCATGGTCCGCATCTGCCGATCGTCAGCGACACCCTGATCGGGCAGGCCCTGCTCGGCCAGGCGCTGGAGCGGGCGCCGCAGGACGCACAGCTGTGGGCCCTTCCGCCCATCGTCTACGGCAAGAGCAACGAACACCGGGCGTTTCCTGGAACCTTCACGCTGTCGGCGGCCACGCTCTCGGCCGTCATCCACGACATCGCCGACGGGGTGGCGCGAAGTGGTTTCCGCAGACTGGTACTCCTCAACAGCCACGGTGGCAATCCCGGCGTTCTCAGCCACGTGGCCCGCGACGTGCGCGAGAAGACCGGGCTGATGGTGTTTCCCCTGACCGTCTTTCTGATGGGTCTTCCCGACGAGGAACACGATGACGACGAAGCCAGGTGGGGAACCCACGCGGGTGAGTGGGAGACATCGCTGCTGCTGCATCTCGCGCCCGAACTCGTCCGTACGGAACGGACGGATTCCCTTGGCCAGCTTCCCCGGATGCCGGACGGGGTCCAGCACCTGACGCTGCGGGGACCGGTCACCTTTGCCTGGCTTTCGCAGGACGTCTCGGCCACGGGCGTGATGGGCGACCCGCGCAAGTCCACACCAGAGCGTGGGGCCAAGACGGCCGACCTGATCGTCGAGAAGCTGACCAGCGTCCTGTGCGAGATGGCCCGGTTCGAGATGCCCACGCCGGCGGGAACCGCTCACCTGTGACGGTGAATCCCCCACCTTCGTCCGTCGAGGCGTACGACGGACATGGGCGCCAACAGACCGCGGATCGTCCACCGACGCTCAGCTCCGAAGAGGCACGGTTCGGTGCCTGGGCAGCCGCATCGGCGGCGGTGTTGTTCGGCAGCGCCATCGTGGCGACGGCCTTCCAGCTGCGCTCCTTCACACCGACATCGGCGGCGATGTGGCGCGGCGGCGTCGGTGCCGTCCTGCTCACTGCCGTCATCCTGGCCCAGCGGTTCAGGTCACGTCCGGCCACCCGGGCGGAACGTCCGGATCCCGCGACCCGCTGGGCGCGCCGATGCCGGCTGGTCGTCCTTGGTGCGCTCAGCGGGCCGATCTTCATCGTCGGTATGAACATCGCGGTCGCCGAGGTCGGCTCGACCATCACCGGCTTCGTCGTCGCCCTCTACTCGATCTTCTCGGCGGCGCTCGCCCCACTGCTGCTGAACGAACCACTCCGCGGCCGCGCCGTCGCCGGTCTCGTCACCGCCCTCTTGGGCACCGGACTGCTTACCCAGCTGTCGCTCACCGACACCAGCATCTGGGGGATGGTGGCGGGTCTGGGGGCGGCAATCAGCTACGGCTTCTATCTTGTCCTCGGCCGTCGGTGGCTCGGCCCGTTCGGCATCAGACCCCAACAGACAGCTCTGTCGGCGGCCGCGCTGACAGCCCTTGTGGTGCTGGCCTGGCTGGCCGTGGTCGACCGAGGTGTGGTGATGCCCAGCCACTGGCGCCTCGATGCGCTGGTGGCCCTGGTGTGGCTCGGATTCGTAATGGTGGCCGGGCAGACTCTCGTGATGGCCGGCGTACGTCGCGTCCGCGCGGAAGTCTCGGCTTCGCTGCTGCTGCTCAATCCGATCACCGCGGCGCTCCTGGGCGTCACGGTCCTCGGCGAGAATCTCTCCACCACGCAGGCGGTGGGAGGCCTTCTCGTCCTGGTCGGAATGGCAATGGCGGCGGGCTTGTTCACCGTCGTACGCCGCGCCCTTCGACCCCGCTGGTCGGCCGCCGATCAGGTCGGGAAACGGAACAGGTGATACGCGGCGATGGTCTCGAATCCCATCCGGGCATAGAGCGGCGCGCCCATCCCGCTCGCTTGTAGTGTGCCGATGTGTAGCCCGCGATCCCGGCCCGCCCGGAGCGCGGCGGTGGTGACGGCCGCGCCGATGCCCTGCCGGCGGTATCCCTCGGCGGTGGTGACGACGTAGATCCCGGCGACTCCGTGTGCGTCCAACATCAGTGAGGTTCCGACCGGCCGTCCCGCGAGATATCCGGTGACCCTGACGGTGCTGGCGGAATCCGCTCGTCCCGCCTCGATGCTCGCGACGGCTCCTCTCAGTTCTGAGCCGATGCCGAAGGAAGGGTGGTAGACCCGCACCCATTCAGCAAGGTCGACCGGACCGACGACTGTCTCGATCTTCAGTTCGTCCGGGCCTTCGACACCGTCGATCCGTTCCAGGTCGATCGCCATGATCGGCTTCCGCTCCACCTCTTCGGCTCCATGAGCCACGAGCTGGCCGCCGGTGGCGGCCGGACTGTCTGGACCTACCCACCACACCCAGGGCACCCCAGCCAATCGACTGCGAGCAAGGGCGATCGCCTGCTCCACCTGCTCGGCCTGGTTGGTCTGCTTGGCCTCTCGGAGCCGCAATACGCCGTTGAACTGGGCGTGGTCCAGTCCGCTCCGGTAGTAGGTGAATCCGTCGTCGGCCCGGTCGACCGCGCCCCAACCGAGCCAGTAGTCCCGGCAATTGGCCAATTGCGGCTCAAGGTGGGTAACGATTCTTGTGTTCATATCTCGGATATCACCCGCATCCGAGTCTTCGCATGTCGGCACAATTTCCAGCAGAGGTTCGTACTGTCGAATTCTCGCGCGGATGCCTTTGTGTGAGGTGTGACGGCAAGCCTACC
>JBOHED010000234.1:0-2713 GCA_050700915.1 Actinopolymorphaceae bacterium
ATATGGACGTGGCTGACCAGATGGTGAGGGACGAGGAAACCACCACGCAGACCGCCGAGCGGGTGCCGACGGTCGTCGTCGAGGACCTCCACATCACCTATCGGGTGTACGGCGCGACCCGCACCGGGCGGAACGCGACGAAGGCGTTGAAGCGGGTGCTGAGCCGGGAGAAGTCGCCGGCGCTGCGTGAGGTGCAGGCGGTACGTGGGGTCTCGTTCACCGCGTACGAAGGCGAGTCGATCGGCCTGATCGGGCGGAACGGCTCCGGCAAGTCCACCCTGCTGCGCGCGATCGCCGGTCTGCTGCCACCGACACAGGGCGCGGTCTACACGAGCGCCCAACCGTCCCTGCTCGGCGTCAATGCGGCGCTGATGAACTCCCTCACCGGCGAACGCAATGTCGTGCTCGGCTGCCTGGCCATGGGCATGACACCGGCGGAGGCCCGGGAGAGGTACGACGACATCGTGGAGTTCTCCGGACTCGGCGAGTTCATCGACCTGCCGATGCGGACGTACTCCGCGGGTATGGCGTCACGGTTGCGGTTCGCCATCGCCGCGGCGAAGTCGCACGACGTCCTGCTCATCGACGAGGCGCTCGCGACCGGTGACGCCGACTTCCGGCGGCGCAGTCAGGAACGGATCGAACAGCTGCGCGACGAGGCCGGCACGATCTTCCTGGTCAGTCACAGCCTCAAGACCGTCGTCGCCACCTGCGACCGTGCGATCTGGCTGGACCGCGGCAGGATCGAGCGGGACGGTGACGCCAAATCCGTCGTGGAGGCCTACCAGGAGGCAGTGGCCGAGACCACCACCGTGAAGCGTCCACGAGCGCGCTGACGGACGCCTAAACCGTCACCAACGCCCGCAACAACGCCCGCCCGGCGGGTAACCGGTGCCCGAGAAACGCGCGATCGAGACGGAGCGTGTTCGCCTCGCCCGGTCAACCGGGTAGTCGAGTGGGTATGTCGTACTCTCATCCGCATGAGATCGGCTCGCGACCGGGGCTGCCGGTGAGCACCACCACCAGCCCGCCCCCGGCGGCGGAACTGGCCGAGCAGCACGGTCTCGCACCGAGTTCGGCTCGCCCGACCTTCGGCGTCTACGTCGCCCAGCTGTGGCAGCGGCGGCACTTCATCGCCGCGTTCGCCACCTCGCGCACCGTGTCGCACTACTCCAGCTCCATGCTGGGGCAGCTGTGGCAGGTCTTGACCCCGCTGATGAACGCGGCGGTCTACTTCCTGATCTTCGGAATCCTCTTCCAGACCGCGAAGAGCGTGGACAACTTCGTTGCGTTCCTCGTCACCGGCGTGTTCGTCTTCACGTTCACCCAGCGGTCGGTGACGTCGGGAGCGCGGGCGATCTCGGGCAACCTGGCGCTCATCCGGGCGCTGCACTTCCCCCGGGCCGCCCTGCCGGTGGCGTTCACGATCGTCGAGCTGCGGCAGCTGCTGATCTCGATGGCCGTCCTGTGCGTGATCGTGTTGGCGACCGGCGAGCCGTTGACGCTCGCCTGGCTGCTGGTGATCCCGGCGCTGATGCTGCAGACGATGTTCAACCTCGGGGTGAGCCTGTTCATCGCCCGGATCGGGTCGAGCCTGCCCGACATCAGCCAGTTGCTGCCGTTCATCACGCGTACGTGGCTGTACATGTCCGGGGTGTTCTTCGTCATCTCCGACCGCATCCACGACGAGCCACTGCGCACGATCATGCAGGTCAACCCGGGTGCGATCTTCATCGAGCTGGTCCGTGACGCCCTCATCGACACCCACACCGCCCCGCAGCTTGCCTGGCTGGTCGCAGTGGGCTGGGCGGTCCTCGCGTTGTGCGGAGGCTTCTGGTTCTTCTGGGCCGCAGAGGAGAGATATGGCCGTGGCTGACGACCCGGGGAACGGCGAGAACCTGTCCGCACCTGACGGCCTGACCGGCACGGGCGGCCTGACAGACCTGCACGCGCCGAAGCCGACGGTGATCGTGGACGACCTGCACATCATCTACCGCGTTTTCGGTGGCACCGCCGGCCGAGGCAACGCACCGGCCGCCTTCAAACGCCTCCTCCGCCGACAGAAGTCACCGGCACAACGCGAGGTGCACGCCGTACGCGGCGTCTCGTTCACCGCCCACCGTGGCGAGTCCATCGGCCTCATCGGCCGCAACGGCTCCGGAAAATCCACCCTCCTCAAAGCCGTCGCCGGACTCCTGCCCCCCACCCGCGGCGCCGTCTACACCGACGGCCAACCCACCCTGCTCGGGGTCAACGCCGCCCTCATGAACGACCTCACCGGTGAACGCAACGTGCTCCTCGGCTGCCTCGCCATGGGCCTCACCCCCACCCAGGCAAAGGCCCGCTACGACGACATCGTCGAGTTCTCCGGCCTCGAAGACTTCATCGACCTGCCGATGCGTACCTACTCCTCGGGGATGTCCCAACGCCTCCGCTTCGCCATCGCCGCCGTCAAGTCCCACGATGTCCTGCTCATCGACGAAGCCCTCGCCACTGGCGACGCGGAGTTCCGCCGCCGCAGCGAACAACGCATCCGCGAACTCCGCGACGAAGCCGGCACGGTCTTCCTCGTCTCCCACAGCCTCGACACCATCACCAAGACCTGCGACCGCGCGATCTGGCTCGACAAGGGCACCATCAAGATGGACGACGACGCGGAAACCGTCACCAAGGCCTACCACAACGCCACCAGCGGCAGGTGATCAGCGGTCCC
>JBOHED010000235.1:0-4737 GCA_050700915.1 Actinopolymorphaceae bacterium
CGCGTCGCACGCCACGAGGGCCGCCGCCGCGTCGCTGCTTCCGCCGGCCATGCCGCCCGCGACGGGGATCCCCTTGCGGATGTCGAGCGCCACCCCCGCGTCGATCCGGGTGTGGGCGAGGAGCAGGCTCGCCGCCCGGGCGGCGAGGTTGTCGCGGTCGAGGGGGATCCCGGCGACGGACAGTTCCTCCTTCGGCCGCGCCCACCCCTCGCGCCCTGGCGACTCGTCGGCACCACGGACCGTGACGGTGATCTCGCCGGCCGGTGCGGGCGTGGCGGCCACCTCGTCGTACAGGCTCACCGCCTGGTAGACCGACGCCAGCTCGTGGAACCCGTCGGCGCGCAACGGCCCGACCATGAGCGCCAAATTCACCTTCGCCGGCGTACGCACGACCACGGCACGTTCCGTACTCACGGCACTCACCGGCTGGGCTTCCTCTCGTTCGTACGTGCATCGCCAGGCAGGTTCGGCTCGACCACCGGCAACGTCCGCAGCGCCTCGGCGATCCGGGCGAACGCCGTCACGTCGAGTCGCTCGCCCCGGGTCGCGGGGTCCACCTCGGCACTCCGCAGCGCCTTCTCGGCCCGCCGCGGCGAGCCCGCCAGCCCGGCGAGCGCCGAGCGGAGGGTCTTCCGCCGCTGCCCGAACGCGGCGTCGACCACCGCGAAGACCTCGTCCCGCGTCGCACTGGTGGACGGAGGTGGGCGGCGGGTGAACGCCACCAGGCCGGAGTCGACGTTCGGCTGCGGCCAGAAGACGGTACGCCCGACCAGGCCGACCTTGCGGACCTCTGCGTACCACCCGGTCTTCACGCTCGGGATCCCGTAGACCTTCGAGCCGGGCGCGGCGGCGAGCCGCTCGGCGACCTCCAACTGGACCATCACCAGGCCGTGCCGGACCGAGGGAAGGTGGGCCAGGACCTCGAGCAGGACGGGTACGGCGATGTTGTAGGGCAGGTTGGCGACCAGCACCTCCGGCGCCTCTGGGCCGGTCAGCGCAGGTGCTCCCTCAGCCGGCCGGGTCAGCCGGGTCAGGTGGAGCGCGTCGGCGTGGACGACGGAGAGCCGGCCGACCTGGCCCGGCGCGAAGCGCTCGACCGTGCGCGGCAGGGCCGTCGCCAGGGCCTCGTCGATCTCCACCGCCACGACGTGGGAGACGATCTCGAGCAACGCGAGCGTCAACGAACCCAGACCGGGCCCGATCTCGAGGACGACGTCACGGGGACCCACGCCGGCGGCCCGCACGATGCGGCGCACGGTGTTGGGGTCGGTGACGAAGTTCTGGCCGCGCTGCTTGGTGGGGCGAAACCCCAGCTCACCGGCCAGTGCACGCACCTCCGCCGGCCCGAGAAGCCTCGGACCGGCGGAGGTCGCGCCAGACGCCTCGCTCACGGTGGGAACGTTATCGGGCTCCCACCCGGGCGCGGCCCTGTGTACTCGCTCTCAGCCGAAGGTTTCGGTACCACCTCTCAGCTTGTCGTTTAACCTCCGCTGTTGATTGTGACGGCGGAGGTTGATCTTGTTCGGCGTGTCGTCGTGAAGTGGGACGGCCATCACCCGGATGATCTTCGAGTTCCTACCAGAGAACTATCGAAGGATCAGAGGCGATGGCCGCGCGGATCAGTGTGCCGCATGTGCGGAGTCAGTGCGAGCGTGACGCGCACTTTGATGATCTTGCCGGGTTTCGGGTCGATTTCTACGACTGTCTGACTGCTCGGGCCGATGCGTTATTCGAACTGGCTGATGCTGTGCTGTGTGCCGAGGGGCCGGTGAAGACCCTGGTCGAGCTGTGCCTTGCCGTGCCGCATCGGCGTGGCCATGGAGCGTTGTACGACGGGTTGAACGCAGGCCGGGTCGAGATCGGCAGGCTACGCCGATCGCTTACCGCCACGCCGCTGCCCCGCCATGCCGACGGGCGGATCATGCTGGCCGTCGACGTCAGCAATTGGTTGCGCTCTGATGCCCAAACTAGCCCGCAGCGGCTGTTCTGCCACGTCTATGGCCGTGGTAAGGGGCAGGCGCAGATGATCCCGGGCTGGCCGTACTCGTTCGTGGCCGCGTTGGAGACCGGGCGTACGTCGTGGACCCAGGTGCTGGATGCACAACGACTGCGCCCAGGCCAAGACTCAACCGCCGTCACCGCCACCCAGGTACGCGACGTCGTGACACGACTCGTCGAGGCCGGGCAGTGGGCCAGTGGTGATCCGGACATCCTGGTGGTGTTCGATGCCGGCTACGACGTCACCCGGCTTGCATTCCTACTGGGCGACCTGCCTGTGCAACTCGTCGGCAGGTTGCGCTCGGACCGGGTGCTGCGATTCCCCGCACCGCCACGCACACCGGGAACGAACGGGCGGCCACCCAAGCATGGTTGCGAGTTCCGTCTCGCCGACCCAGCGACCTGGCCAGATGCCAGCGTCCAAACAACTACCGAGACCTCTCGATACGGCACAGCGACCGCCAGCGCCTGGGACCGGCTCCACCCGAGGCTAACCCACCGTGCCGCCTGGGCCGACCACCAAGGAAAGCTGCCGATCATCGCCGGCACCCTAATCCGGCTCAGCGTCGAATACCTACCTGGCGACCGTAACCCGAAGCCGGTATGGCTGTGGTCGTCTACCACCGGCACCCCCGCAGCGGAGGTGAACCGAATCTGGCAGGCATTCCTACGCCGGTTCGACATCGAGCACACGTTCCGAATGCTCAAACAGACCCTCGGCTGGACCACCCCGAAGATCCGTGACCCCGAAGCCGCCGATCGCTGGACCTGGCTCATCATCGCCGCCTACACCCAACTACGGCTCGCCCGACACCTCACCGATCAGATCCGCCGCCCCTGGGAACGCCGACGAACTCCCGGATCGCTCACCCCGACGCAGGTACGCCGCGGATATCGGAACCTCCACCGGAAACTACCCCTACCGGCCCGTGCACCAAAACCCAGCCGACCAGGCCCAGGACGCCCACCCGGCCGCAAAAACCACCGCCCGGCACCACGCCACGACGTCGGCAAACACGCCAACCCAACGCCATGACGTAACGATCAAGAGGTTAAACGACAAGCTCAGCTGACCTGCCTTGCTCGGCCTCAGCTGAACAGCCTGCTCCCGCAGACGGGCCACTGACCGGCGCCCGACCGCTGGTAGAGGATCTTCGCGCGGTAGGTCTGCTCGGCCGAGGAGTTGTCGATCGGGTTACCTGACCCGCCGACCGACTCCCATGTCGACAGCGAGAACTGGTACAGCCCGTAGTAACCCGCCGAGTTGACCGCCCGGGGATTGCCACTGGACTCGCAGTCGGCGAGTGCCGCCCAGTTGAGGTTGTCGACCGAACCACCGACCGACCCACCGCCGGACGGGCGCTCCTTGGTGCCGACGACGACCACCTTGTCGACGGGCTTCGACACCACTCGCTGGGAGAGGACCTTCGTGCTGGTCTTCTTGCCGTCGACGAAGACGATCCGAAGGACCTGTGCCTTCGTACCTTTCTCGCCGGCGCGTTCGACCTCGCTCTGATCGTCGTACATCGACGAGTCCTTCTTGCTGATCGTCTTGTACGGGATCGCGACGGTGACCTGCTTGGTGCGCTGGTCGATCCGGTTGATCGTGATGGTCGCGCCGTTGTCGAGCATGGTGGACAGGGCGGGTCTGATCCTGTCGTCGGCGTCGACCTTGACGTTGGCTTCGGCCAGCGCCTCCTCGACGGTGAGGACGGGCGCGGAGAACCCGGTCTGCGTGCCGTCGTGCTTGACGACGATGCGTTTGACCGTGCGGACTTCGACACCCAGACCCTTCCGGGCGATGCCGACCGAACGGCTGGCGGACATCTGCGCGCCGGCGTACCGGAAGCCAAGATCGTTGAACGCTTCCCCGACGCTCAACGCTGTCACCCAGTGGGTCTGCTTCCTGCCGTCGACGACCAGTGTCAGCGGCCTCGAGTAACGGACTGCAATCCGACTACCGTCCGTGATCCTGGCGGACGGTCCCGGTGCGACGAGATCTCGGTCGCCGACCCGGATGGCTCCCGCCTGGAGAGCGTCCGCCACCGAGGTGCCGAACGTATGGACCGTGTGGTCTTTGCCGTCCACCGAGACCGTGACGGCCTTGTCGAGAGCTGCGTAGGCGGCGCCGCTGAGACCGAGGGCACCCACCACTGCGATGCCAACGGCACCGATCAAACCCTTCTTATGCACGGTGCTCCGATGCTTGCGCTATCCGGGCACGGGCACGAGTGGCGCCAGCAAGCGGCGGTGTCGGCGCCCTCCCCTCCCCTCGAGGGCACGACAGCTGACTTGCGTTCAGCTCTCGCCGGAGCGCCTTGCAAAACCCCCCTGGTACGCCGCCCGAGGCTTCCCGACCCCGGCCAACGCTTGGCGACGATACGGGAGGATCCCGTACGCATCAACCCAGTGTGTAAATTCTCTCCTCAATGCGTTACAGGCTGTAGCCAATCCGGTCCGAAGCGGCAGACGCTTCGCAGGGTGTATTACGGACAGCTCGGTAGCCAGATCGGTAGGTAGATCGGTGTACGTTCCGCCCCGCGTCCTTGCCCGGGCGGCCGCCGGTTCATGATCATGCGTCGGAAATGGCGGTCATTGTGCGCTAAAAGCCACCATTTCTGACGCATGATCATGGAGCCGTCTCGATCGGGGGCTGGTTCAGGACCCATCCGGAAAGCACCACGGTTGACCAAGGCGTGGTCCAGCAGAGCCAGCGTCGGGTCAGAGGGTCTGCTGGCC
>JBOHED010000236.1:0-6429 GCA_050700915.1 Actinopolymorphaceae bacterium
CTGGGCATGGGTTCCTTGGGCCCCACGCATCTGGTGATCAGGATGACAAGAGCCCGGTGAACCGAGAGGTTCACGCCGGGATCTGTGGGAGCCGGGGGGTGAAAATCCCCCCGGCCACCCGACTCCCCCAAGCGATCAGACCTGCCAGGATGGGCCGCATGTCTTCTGACCTGGAGCACTCGTTCCGGCCTGCCGGCCAGGCTCTGGCCAATGACTACGACAGCTTCGCCGAGGCGTACGCGGCCGAGACCGAATCCAATCTCATCAACGGCTACTACACCCGGCCCGCGATGCTGGACCTGGCCGGAGACGTGGCCGGGCGGCGGATTCTTGACGTCGGCTGCGGAGCCGGCCCCCTGCTCGCGGCACTGCGCGATCGCGGCGCCATCGTGACCGGCATCGAGCCCAGCGCCAAGATGCTGGACCTGGCCCGGCAGCGGCTCGGCGATGGCACGGCCCTACATCAGGGCGGTCTGGGTGCCGATCCTCTGCCGTTCCCCGACGCCGCGTTCGACGATGCCATCGCCTGCCTGGTCCTTCACTACCTTGAGGACTGGAAGGCACCACTCGCTGAGTTGCGACGCGTGCTCGTACCCGGCGGCCGACTCATCGTGGCCGTCAACCACCCCTTCGTCTACCGCTTGATCAGACCCGAAGGCGACTACTTCGCGACCGAACAGTGGTCCGACGAGTACACCTTCAACGGCCAGCCCGCCGTGCTGACGTACTGGCACCGACCACTGCACGCAATAACCAGCGAGTTCACCGCAGCCGGCTTCCGAATCGCCGTCGTGAGCGAACCACCTCCCGCACCCGGTGCCCGCGAGGCGTTCCCCGACCTCGTGACCTCCCCCTCGGGGTACATCCTGTGCTTCCTGTTCTTCGTCCTCGAAGCTGCCTAGTGCGACGATGCGCAACGACCGGGCGAACAGAGGCAGATACGGCACGAGCCGCCATCCCACCACCCGCGAACCGGAACCGTTCGGCAACTCCATCTCGGAGTCGTCTGCCCCCCGCCGGAGGCATGCCCTTCATTGGCCGGCGCGCCGGCCGATGCCGGCGCTTGCGCCGCCAGCAGGCCGAGGGCGGCCCGCTTGCGGGCCGCCTTGATCCGTATGGAGAGGGCTATTCGGCAATCGGCCGAATTCGGTGGTGTCCGGTAGCGGATCCCTCACCGGACGGCGTTGCGGTGAGCGCAGCCCGGGGTTGAGTCGGTTACGTCGGCGGGCGGGTTACGGGGTGACACGCGCCGGGCGGCGGGGGTCTTCCGTCGGGTCGTCGGCCGCGGCAAGGTAGGACGTCCGGAGGAGTGGAAGGACGATGCCAGACCAGTACGCCGGGCGGAGCGAGCTCAGCCGCTCCGAGGTGGCGGCACAGCTGCGGTCGTTGTGAGTTGCACCGGGCGGCGTACTCCTGGTGCATACATCCTTCCGGGCGACGGGCCGGTCGAGGGTGGCCCGGCGGGGTTGATCGAAGCCTTGCGCGCGGTTGTCGGGCCGGGCGGCACATTGGTGATGCCGTCATGGACCGGCGATGACGACGAGCCGTTCGATCCCGCGACCACGTCTGCCTCTACCGACCTGGGCGTGGTGGCGGATGCTTTTGGCGTCTTCCTGGTGTACTGCGCAGCGAGCATCCTTTTGCGTTCGCCGCGGTAGGCCCGGTGGAACGGCGGATCGTGGCTGACCCGCTCGCTGTGCCACCACACGTGCCGAACAGTCCCGTCGGTCGTGTCCACGAGCTCGACGGTCAGGTACTGCTCCTCGGCGTGAATCACGATGCCGACACCACGATCCACCTCGCGGAGATCTTCGGTGGATGCGCCGTACCGCAGGGCTTACTACTGCACGGTCTTGTGCGACGGCAGGCCCACCCGGCTCGAGTACGCCGAGAACGACCACTGTTGCCAGCGTTTCAACCTGGTCGACGGCTGGTTGCGTGAGCGCGGGAGGCAGGCTACCGGCCTGGTCGGCCACGCGTACGCGCGACTGGCGCGTTCGCGGGACATCGTTGACACGGTGGTGGAGCGAATAGCCAAAGACCGTCTCGTCTTCCTCCACCACCCACTCAACGCACACTGCGACGAATGTGACGACGCCCGGCGAAGCGTTCCCGCGTAGAGGCAATGGGGCAGCAAAGCCCTCGTACCTGTGCAGCGATTGGTCCCGGCCAGCCGAACTGGGCGTACCCGGCGATCTAGCCGTGTCCGGTGAGGATCCCTTGCGGACACCCGGCACTGTCGAGGAGTCGTGTGCGGCTGACCGCCTCAGCATCGGCGGGCCGGCGCGCACGGAGACGGTGAGCGTCGGAGTGCGCCGCCTGGCCGGCGTGGGGCTTGTCGGCGCGGCGTGGTGGACTTGGTGCTCCATCTCGTGAGGACTGTGCTGTTGCTATCGCCCTACCGGGGGCTGCTCGCCCTGCCGGGCGCCCGCGCCTTTGTCGTACCCGGTGTCATCGGGCGCTTTCCCATCTCCATGCTTGGCCTCGGCAGCGTGCTGCTCGTCCACGCCGAGTCCGGCTCCTACGTCACGGCGGGCGCCGTGACAGGCACGCTGGCGGTCGCCACCGCCCTCGCCGGACCACTCATGGGGACCCTCGCGGACCGTTGGGGACAACGGCGTGTCCTGCTGCCGTCGCTGCTCGTGTTCGTGGTCGCGGCGGCAGGGTTGGTCATCGCGGCCCTCGGCCATGCACCGACCTGGGTACTCTTTCCGCCCGCCGCACTCGCCGGCGCGACCGCCCCTCAGATCGGTTCGTTGGCGAGGCGCCGATGGAAGGGACTCGTGAGCGACCCGGTCCAACTCAATACCGCGCTGTCCCTGGAATCTGTTCTCGACGCTGCGGTCTTCGTCATCGGCCCGGTCGTAGCGACGTTCCTCGCCACCAAGGTGCATCCGGCGGGCGGCGTTGTGGCGGCCATATCGCTTGCCGTCATCGGAGGTCTTCTCTTCGCAGCCCAACGCCGTACCGAACCACGCGCCCGGACCCACGCACACGCAACAAGCGACGAAGGACACAGCAAGCCGGCCTACCGTGCTCGTGGACTCTGGGTGATCATCGCCGCTCATCTCGCGATGGGCGTGTGCTTCGGCACGACCGACCTGTCCGTCGTGGCATTCGCCCAACAGCGCGGTCATCCCGAGATGGCGGGCGTCCTCCTGGGTACGTTCGCGATCGGCAGCTTCATCGCAGGCATCGTGTACGGCGCCGCCACTTGGCACGCATCTGCGGCCGTGCGATTCCGCAGCGCCTTGGTCGCCATAGCGATCACATCCGTACCGCTGATCTTCGCTCCCACCATCCCTGTGATGGCTGTGGCGGCGCTCCTCATCGGTCTTGCGATCTCGCCCGCGCTCATCGCGGGAACGACGCTCGTGGAGCTGATCGTCCCCGCCGGCGCACTCACCGAAGGCTTCGCCTGGACCACGACGGCCATCGGCCTGGGCATCGCACTCGGCTCGGCGACCACCGGCGGCCTCATCGAGACGTACGGACCCAACAAGGCGCTGATCCTCACCACGGCCGCCGGAGTCGCGGCCACCCTGGTTGCCACGGCCGGGACCAGACTCCTCAGCCCATCCACGAAGATCCTGGCTGCCTCGTAGGGCTCCAGACCTAGATCAGTCCGAGTACGGCGTCGCCGCGGCGATCGGGATTAGCACGCCGCTGCGGTCGACCGGCGGGCGAGCTAGAAGGGGTGCCGGTAAGGAACGCGCCACCAGGGACGAAGCAACCGGCCGGCAGGTCACGCGCTGTGGAGCTCCGCGCGTCAAGGGCGGCTTCGCCGACGCTTGGCCCGCGCCAGCGGTGCGGATGTTCACACCGTCCGGCGAGGGATCCTCGACCGAACGACCAGACAGTGTTCAAGAGCGGCGGCGAACTCGAAACACCTGTCTCGTAAGCGGATCCCCATCCGTACGCGGAAGGTTCCCCGACGAGACAGGGTTAGACCGCCGCTGAGAGCAGCTGCCCGGACCGGTGGCGGGAGCAAAGCGGTGAGGTCGAGGCGGGTCCGGCCGTAGGGGTTGATGTGTCCCGAGAGCAGATCAACGGCGTTCAGTGAGGTGGATGGTCACGGTGCTGCCGACCTCCTTGCCGAGGCGTTCGCGGAGTTCGGTCTTGATCGGGAGCTTGTGGGTTCCGTCTCCCATGGCCATGAACGATGCCTCGAACGGGTGGCCGTCCATGGTCCCGGCTACCTTGACGAGGCCGCGGGTGCCGAAGAACTCGGCGCTCCAGTCGGTGCGTACGTAGGTCCATCCGCCCTTGGCGTCGCTGCGTTCCACGACGGCGGTGAATGTGTGGTCCAGTCGGGTGCTCATCGTGAATCCTCGTCGGTCTGCTCTACGACCACGAACTGGTTTCCGTCGGGGTCGTCGAAGGTGAACATGGGTGGTACGCCGGGCCAGGCCAGCAGCTCGCCGACAGATACGCCGCCCGTACGCAGCGCGGTGTGCTCGGTGGTGGCGTCGGGTACCACGAACCTGATCCCGGTCTCCCGATTCGAGGTGTTCTCGCCGATGGACGTGGTCAGCGCCAGCGACACCGTGGCTCCAGGCGGTGCGACTTCGAGCCATCGCATGTCCCCGGCGATGCCGTCGAGGCGGACCTCGAAGCCCAGGGTGTCGCGGTAGAACTCCAGTGCCTGGTCCTGGTCGGCGACAGCGATGCCGATTGTGCGTACGTCGGTGATGGTGGTCATGCGCGTTCTCCTTGTTCACATGGTCATGCGGGGTTCGACGGATCGGTGCCGCCGAACATCAACGAACCGGGGGTGGTCAGCGTCCTGCCCGTCTCGAGCCACGTCTTCAGCCCAGAGAGGATCATCGGCCAGCCGCCGTAGAGCTCAGGTGGCGCGTTGCCAGCAAGCTGGTCGTGGGTCACGGTGAGCCTGCACGCGTCGCCGATCGGCTCGATCTCCCACGTCACCCTGGTCGTGCCCTGTCTCTCGGCGTCGTCTGACCACAGCGTCCGCATGGACTGCACGAGTCGCCTCGGCGGATCCACTACGACGTTCTCACCTTCGGCCAGCGGGCGTTCCGCGCCGGGATGGTCGAGGGAGAACGACGAGCCCGTGGTCCAGTCCGAGTGGACCGAGGCACCGAAGTGGTACTTGGCCCGACTGGCCGGGTCGGTGATCGCGTGCCACAGCCGTTCGGGTGTGGTGTCGATGTAGATCTCGAACACCTTCTCCATGCCTTGCTCCAGGTCTCTCTTCAGGTCGGACAGGCTCGCCGTCCAGTCCTCGGTGTATTTGGTGATCCATCGGTCATGGACTTGCCGGATCGGCACGACGTTGAGGAAGTGGTGCTTCTCGCGGCCCCGGCGGCGGGCCAGTACGAGACCGGCCTCCTCGAGGATGCCCAGGTGCTTGGCCACGGCCGGTCGGGTCATCTGGAAGCGCGTCGACAGGGCTAGCAGGGTCTGCCCGTCCTGCTCCAGCAACGCGTCCAACAGAGCCCGGCGGGTCGGGTCGCCCAGCGCCTTGAACACAGGTTCCACCCCACCGAGGATAGGAAACCGTTTGGTTTCCTGTCAAGCCCGCAGGCCCGACGCCCCGGCGGGCTCGGTGCGGAGGTGAGAACCGGACCCCGGAACATGTCAGCAGGGGCGACATAACCGGCGCCGTACCCGTCGCGGGCTTGCGACGCGGCCACGCGCCGTTTCGGGCGAAGGCTCGCGTCCTGGGAGCGCCACTACGCGACGCGGTGCCACGACGCAACTGAGAAGGAGGCGAGAGAGTGACGTGTCTCGATAGGGATCCCTAAACGGACGGGCGTCGCGGTGAAACCCACGCTCGCTCGACCACAGCGCTGGCTGGTTGCGCTTGTAGCGGCGTAGCCCAGCTCGCCAGGCGATGATCGACCCCACTCTCGCCTCCGCGATCGAGTCCCGCGACCGGTCTTGCCGGCATCTCGGCAACGATCTTCCGCGATACATCTCTGCGAGCTGACCGTCTCCGCAGATGAGCCGTGTAACGCATGCCGGATCCGGGGCCTCGTAGGTGCGAAGGCTTTCACTGACAGGAGATGTCAGTGACCTCTCCCTGCGGTGGTGATGGCGAGCGGTTCGACGGCGGGTGCGGATCTGTCGCGGCCGGGTTCGTTTGAAGCGGGAGCAAAGAGAAGGGTGAGCGATTCTGCATCGGTGGTGATCGGTGGGCCGTATCCCGTACTGGATTGTCTTTACCCGCGGGAGCTGGCCACGTTCTACTGCGAACTCCTGGGCTGGGAAGTGGCCGACGATGGCGCCGGCGAGGACGACCCGGGCTGGGTGGGTCTCAGATCGCCGGACGGTCAGCGGATGATGTCCCTGCAGCGCGAAGCTCGGTACGAACCACCGACCTGGCCGGCAGACGGTACACATCAACAGATGATGATCCACCTCGACTTCCAGGTCGCCGACCTCGAGGTCGCCCTCGCCAAGGCG
>JBOHED010000237.1:0-4546 GCA_050700915.1 Actinopolymorphaceae bacterium
GACGTGCACCGGTCCGCACCGACGCCGGAAGCGGCGTGGGTCTGCGGCGACTGCGCGAGGAGCGCGGTGCCGATCGAGCCGCGTCACCTCGTGGGATCGCCGGCGTCCGTCTGTCCGCAGTGCGTGGGACTCGGTGTTGAGCGGGAGTACGACTGGGACAAGTTGCTCGTGCGGCCGGACGCACCACTCGCCCGCTGCTTCGGCGGAAGCCTGGCGTGGTTCCGCCCTGAAGGAACCGGCAGCAACGACGTGATGCGGATGTTCGGGGAGCAGTACCAGTTCGACCCGATCAGCACGCCGTGGTCCGAGATGAGTGACGAAGCCCGGCAGGCGGTCTTGTACGGCGACTCGTCCTGTGGGGTGATCGGGCTGAACAACTGGGCCCAGTTCGACCTGGGTGGCGCGGAGACACAGGTATTCACGTGTAGGGAGTGCGGCGGCAAGCGGCTGCGCGCTGCGTACCTGGCGATTCGCCTCGAGGGTCGCGACCGCCACGAGCTGTTCTCGGCGTCGTTCGCCGATCTCCAGGACGTACTGGCGTCGATGGACGAGCCGGACGACGAACCGGCGGCGCTCGCCCGCACGGTCGCGTTGCATCGCCTCGGCTTCCTGCGCTCGGTCGGGCTCGGCTACCTCCATCTGGACCGGGCGACCTGGACGTTGTCCGCGGGTGAGGCGCAGCGGATCAAGCTGGCGTCGGTGGTCGGCGCCGGCCTCGTCGGCATGACGGTGCTGCTCGACGAACCATCCCGCGGCCTGCATCCGCGAGAAGTGGGCGCGCTCGCTCAAACCCTGGCCGAGTTGCGCGACGCCGGCAACACGGTGATCGCGGTCGAACACGACGCCACCCTCATTCGTACCGCGGACGACGTCCTCGAGATCGGCCCCGGTCCCGGACGAGCCGGCGGCCGGCTCGTCGACCTCGACAGTGCCCAGTCGGTCACCCGAGCAGTGCGCGACGGACGCATCTCGATCCCTCGCCGCGACCGCCGCGTGCCGACAGAGTGGATGCACGTCACCGGAGCGCGGGAAAACAACCTGCGCGGCCTCGACGTGCGCATCCCGCTCGGCCTGCAAGTCGGCGTGTGCGGTGTGTCCGGCTCGGGAAAGTCGTCGCTGGTCGTCGACACGATCGCGCTGGGGCTGGCGCGACCGAAGACCAACATCACCGGCGTCGGCGTCATCCGCGTCCAGCCTGGTGTCCACGACGCCATCTCGGGCGCGCCCGTCCGCACCATCGTCGCCGACCAAGCCCGCGCCGAGATCACCTCACCCGGGATGTTCCTCGGGCTCATCAACGCAGTCCGCAAGTCGTTCGCCGCGAGCGAACTGGCCCGCGAACAGGGCATCACGATCAAGGACCTCACCTACGGCTGCGACGCCTGCGGAGGCAAGGGGACGTGGCAGGAGGGCCTGTCGTTCCTGCCGTCGGTGACCCAGACCTGCGACGCGTGCAGCGGCACCGGCTATCGGCGCGAGGTCGCCACCCTCGTCGAGCGGGGCCGGACCCTCGCCGACATCGAAGCCCTCACCATCGGCGAGCTGGTCGAGGAGTGGGGCGACGTCGCCTCCGTGCGCCGCATCGGCGAAGCCGCGGTCGCGCTGGGCATCGGCTACCTGATCGTCCGCCAGCCCGGTTGGAGCCTGTCGGGCGGCGAAGCGCAGCGACTCAAGCTCGCCAAACAGCTCGCCCGCCCCGGCAAGGGCGGCGCACTCTACGTGCTGGATGAGCCCACCGTCGGCCTGCAGGTCACCGACGTCGCCGTCCTTGCCCGCACCCTCGACACGATCGTCGACGCCGGCAACACTGTTCTGGTCGTCGAGCACGATCCCGTCCTCCTCGCCACCTGCGACTGGCTCATCGAGCTGGGTCCCGGTGCCGGACCCGACGGTGGGGAGATCGTCTTTGAGGGCCCACCTGAAAAGCTCGCCGGGGCCGACACCGCTACCGCGCCGTACGTCCTCGACGCCCTCGCATGAACGTGAACGCGCTGTTGCTCGGCGATCCGTCCCCGTCGTTGCGGTGGCGTACGGCCGTCGAGCTCGACGGCGCGTCCTCTGACGACGACGAAGTGAGCGCCTGGCGCACCGCCATCGACCGGAGCGAAGGCATCCGAGAGCTCGTCGTGCGGCTGGCAGCGGCCGGCCGCCCCTTGGTCGCCGGCTACCTGCTCTGCCAGCTGGCGTACCTCGGTTATCGGGGCCCGGAACTGGCTACTGCGGTCGAGGACCTCTTCGCGCTCCAACAGCCGGATGGGTCGTGGCCCGGGTGGCTCGACGACGACGAACAGCCCGGACGCAAGACGGGAAAGGGAGCACCGCCGAGGGAAGCCCCATCCGACGGCCCGCGGTTCGTCACCATGCAGACCGTGGTCCCGTTGCGGGGCATTGCCGCCGCCGGCTTCGCCACCGACCCTCGCGCCGAACGCGCGTACGAATGGCTCGTCGGCGTACGCCTCCCCGACGGATCCTGGCCGTCCGGACCCAAAGCCGACCTCGGCGGACCCGGACGCCCTTCACCGCCGGAGAAGGAGTACCGACGGCTCACCCGCGGAGCCGGCTGCCGCTCGTCCACCACAGGTGCTGTCGCCTGCCTCGCGCTGCACCCCGAGCGGGCACGGTCGGAAGCCGCCCGCATCGGTGTCGACCATCTCCTCGCCCGCGAGACCCGAGACGAATCGGCGCTCGGTTGGGAAGTCTCCCGCCTGGTCGGGCTCGAACGCGCCATGGGACAGGTCACCTTCTACGTCACCTTCGATCTCTGCTTCCTCCTCGACCTCGCCTCCCGATGCGGCGTCTCACCGCGGGACCGCCGAGTGCGGGAGCTTGTCGCCTACCTCGAAACGTTGCGGGGGCCGTACGGACTCTGGCAGCACCACGCCCACCCGCAGCTGTCCCGTTGGCTGACGTTCGACCTCGAATGCAGCCTCCGCCGACTCATCGACGGCGAGTGGATCGGCAACGAAGAACCCGCCGCCTTCACGCCCTACAGACGGGGTCGGCGGCGCTACTAGCCCCGTTTTCCGCATAGGGCGGGGCAAGATAGTCGGTCTGCCGGCTCTCGCAGCGTCATTCTTGAGCGGATCTGGCGAGCCGGCGAAGCAGAACGTAAGCCAGCAAGGCGTTGTAGCTGATCCCACCGAGGATGTACGGCCAGTAGGTCGCGCCCTCGGCGGCGAGCCAGTAGGCCTTGGCGGGCCAGTAGGTCGGTAGCAGCCCGAACAGGAGTTGCCAGGAAGAGTCCAGCCACCAGGGGATGAGCGGCAGTCCGAACAGCAGCATGCCGGTCGCGCGCATGACGGCCAGCCCTTCGACCTTGTTGCTGGCGACCGCTGGCATGAGCAGTCCGACGACGGCGGCGCCGGTGCCGCAGACCAGCCCGATCGGGACCGACTTCAGCACGAGGTCGGCCGGCACCTGCATGGTGAGCGCGAGCGCGGCAACGATCGAGATCGCGGAGACTAGCGTGGTCACGAAGGCGCGGTAGAGCGGGTAGGTGAGCGGTGAGATGGGCGCGACCCGCAGTGCCGCGAGCGTGTGCTGATCTTTGTCGTCGAGCAGCATCAACCCGCACAGGGCGCCGAGTACGGCGATCGGGCCGACGATGACGAACCCGCTCACGATCAGCACGTGGTACGGCGTCAGGTCGAAGACGTACTGCCGTTGCAGGAAGTTGGTCAGCGGCGGCAGGAACCACATGGCCAGCGCGTAGATGAATGGTCCGAAGCCGACACCGATCATGATGCTGTCACGCCGAACGCTCTTCAGGTCGTTGCGGCCGAACGCCAGGGCGGCCTGCGTGGTGCTCACGCGCCCCCCTCCTTCGCAACGACGTAACGGTCGAAGACTGTCCGCGCCAGCCGGGCCAGGCAGGCGATCCACAGCAGTTGGTAGGCGAGCGCGTACGCCAGCTGCCAGCTGCTCAGGTCGAGCTGGCCGAACGCGGAACCCAGCAGCAGCAGGGACCCCTGGGTGGGGAGAAGGTAGAACGCGGGATGGTCCCAGATGCCGACGTAAGCCAGGAGAGGAACGTTCAGTGCCGCGATCACGCCCGTGGAAGGGATCAGCCAGTCGGTCATCGACGGGAACGGTGCCGCGGTGATGAGTCCGCAGAGTAGGAACAGCAAGGTGCACAGCACGACGGCAACGAACAGCATGCCCAGGTTGAACGCGAGGCCGGCTCCGCTGACGCTCACGACGCCGGCTGCAACCAGGCTGAGCAGGCTCAGCGTGGCGAGTTTGCTGGCTAGGTAGTGCCGGAACCGCACCGGCGTGGACAGTAGAGCGAACAAGGTGCGTTCACCCTTTTCGAAGAACACCGCGCCGGCGATGAAGAAGAACCCGATCAGCACGGAGTCGCCGAACACGATGTACGGCATGGCGGTGAGCTTGAGTCCGTCGGGGATGAGGACGACGATGACCTCCCACAGCACGATTGAGAAGGCCGTGGCGTAGCAGAAGCCGTACCGCCACTGCAGTCGCAGATCCAGCGTGACGACAGCGCGGAGTGGCCCGGCGAGGGAGGTGCTCATTGCAGCGTCCGTCC
>JBOHED010000238.1:0-6732 GCA_050700915.1 Actinopolymorphaceae bacterium
GAGCTGTGCACGCGGCCCGGCCACCGGCGATGTAGCCGGAGACGGCGAGCCGGGCCCGGCCGGTCAGCGACGCCAGGAGGGGCGTGCCGGCGACGAGCCAGGCCTCCGCACGTTCGGTCTCGAACGCAATGAGGGCGCGCAACGCGGGAGACGCGGACGGACGGGCCAGCTCGTCCTCGGTGACCCCGAACGCGTGAAGGTCGTCCTGGGGCAGGTAGACGCGGTCCATCCGGAAGTCCTCCGCGATGTCCTGCCAGTGCTCGACCAGCTGCAGCCCGGTGCAGATCCGGTCCGAGAGCGCGATGCGTTCCGGCGTGGCCCTCCCGAAGACGTGGAGCACCAGCTCACCGACGGGGTTCGCCGACAGCCGGCAGTAGCCGACCAGCTCGTCGAATGTCGCATAGCGTGACACGCGCTGGTCCTGGCGGTTGGCCTCGATCAGGCGCAGGAACGGGCCGGCGGGCAGGCGGCGGCGCGCGACCGGCGAGGCGAGTGCTGCGACCACCGGGTCGGCAGGCGCCCGCTCACCGTTGTACAGAGCCTGGACGTCGGCCGCCAGCCCGTCGAGAACGCGCAACCGTGCGGTCTTGTCACCGTTACCCAGATCGCCCGAGTCGTCGACGTGGCGGGCAAAACGATAGAGCGCCTGCAGATCATTTCTGATCCGTTCCGGCAGCACCCGAAGAGCGACCGGAAAGTTCTCAGCTCCGGCTTTTGCCAACGGGTCGTCGGCCCCGATGGCAGACGGGCCGACACCTTGTGGTTCCCAGGCACTCACGGCTCGCCTCCACCCCGCTGAAACCCCTATCGGGTCACGAGCTATTGCGTTTTCAGCTTAGGGGGATGACCGTCTGAAGTGTGGGCAATGTCGCGGGAAACGCCGTGAAGATATCGTTCCGCAATTTCTCCACTCTGGCGGCGAGTTCGACAGCGCTGTGATGTCGGGCCAGGAGATAGTCGGCACTTTCGCGAATACTCCGCAGTGCCGGTCCGGGATATGGCGCAAGATCAGTTGGGGCTCTTCTGACATATCCCTGGGTCGATGTCGATCACTCGCGGCGGGGGTTCCGTTGCGCCCGATGGCGGGTCTGGGCCGCGCCGCGTACCGGCACGCTGTTCCCGCGTCCAGGACAAGCCCGACGTATGAGGTGAGGCACCGACCCGCATGATCATGCACGAGAAGATGCCCAGATACGGACGGCACGGTGGGCATCTTCTCGTGCATGATCATGGAAACGGGTGCCCGCGTCACCGTGCCTGGAGTTGCCTGGCGCCATGTCGGTCTGTTGGCGGGAGCGACCCGGTGATCGAGGTCGAGCTGGAGACCCTGGTCGAGGAACCCGGGGTCGCATCCGCGCTCGCAGATCTCCGGGACGTCCGCCACGATCTCGGAATCCGCGACGATGACCTCACCACCGAGCAGCACACCGATGCTGTTGCCCGCGCCCGCACCACTGCCCGGTAGCCCTGCCCCGGCAGATCATCGGCGCCGGAACCTCAGGTCGTGCAGGCTGTCGCGCAGTTCGGCCAGGGCCGGCACCCGCAACAGCACCACGACAAGGGTGTACGACGCCAGGCAGGCCGTGCCCGTCGCGCCGAGGGCCAGCAGCGCGTGCACGGCGTCTCGCACATCGACCATCCCCAGGACCGCCCACCCTGCGAGCGCCGAGACCGCGGCGGCGGCGAGGACCGCGACCGTCGTCCGCGCGAGCGGTCGCAGCGCGACGGCACGATGCCGGCGCGCGGTCAACACGCTGAGCAGGACGGCCGCGAGGATGACCGACATCGACGTCGATGCCGCCAGCCCGCTGACGCCGTAGCGGACCCCGAGAGTGAGGTCCCCGACGACGTTCACGGCCATCGCGGCCAGCGCGGTGAGGACCGGCGTACGACTGTCACCCACCGCGAGGCAGGTACGCGCGACGACCTCCCGGACAGCCAGCCCCGCGAGTGCCACGGCGTACAGCGACACGGCGAGCGTGGTGAGCTCCACCGCACGGGCGTCGAAGTTCCCGCGCGCCAGCAACAGGACGACGATCGGCTTCGCCGATACCGCGAGGACGATGACGACCGGAGTGATGAGAACCAGGACGACGCCGAGGACGCGCTCGGTGGTACGGCGCAGGTGAGCCCGACGCGACGGGTCACCCAGCGTCGAGAACGCGGGGAACAGGGTGGTGGTGAACGCCGTGACCAGCACGACCTCGGCGAGCGTCACGATCCGCCAGCCGTAGCTCAGCGAGGCGATGGTCCCGGCTCCCTGTGCCGAGCCGACCGCCCGGTCGACCATCGTGTTGACGTTGACGATCGCGCTGCCGACGAGAAGCGGTGGTACGAGGGAGAGGACCTCGCGGAAGCCGGGGTCGCGAAGCCGGAGCGATGGCCGGAGTTTCAGCCGGATCGCGCTGACGGCCGGCAACTGGAACAGGAACCTCGCCACCGACCCGACCACGAACCCGACGGCCAGCGCCCCCACGCCCCACTGTCCGCCGAGGAACACCGCGAAGCCGATCATGATGATGTTGAACGGGATGCCCTGGACGCCGGACCAGAAGAACCGGCCGTGCGCCTGCGCGGCAGCCGCCAGCAGGTTCGTACCGGCGATGAACACCGTGGCCAGAAGCACGATGCGGGTCAGCCGGACCGCCTCGTCGGCGGTCGCGGAGTCGAATCCCGGGGCGAGGACGCTGAGCACGGGCTTCGTCGCGACGAACATCAGGGCCGACCCGGCGACCAGCACCGACACGGTCACCGTCAGGGAGACACGGACCGTACGGTGGCCCGAGTCAGAGGCGCCGCCGTCCACGGCCCGCGCGACCGGCGGGATCAGGCCACGGGCCATCGCGCCGGTGATCAACCCGAGCACGACACTCATGAGGCCCTGCGCGACGAGAAACGCATCGACCGACGCCGACGCGCCGAACACGGCCGCCATCACGGCGTCCCGGCCGAAGCCCAGGAGCTGGCTCACCGCGGTGAGGCCGGCCAGCAGCACCGAGGAGCGGACGACGGTCCGCCGGGTCACGCTCACGCCGGCCCGTCAGGTACGCAGGTCGTGGTCGTCGAAACGGTGATGCGAGCTGCCGCCACTGCCGCCACTGCCGCCGCTACCGCCGCGCGGTCCCCGCTCGTGGCGTGCCGGTGCGGGCCGAGGGTTGCCGGGTCGGTTCGCAAGCACTACCTCCTGCTCGGGTCCTCCGGCCGTCGCGCCTTCCTTGTCGACGGCTGCTTTGTCGACAGCTGCCTTGTCGACGACTTCCTTACCCATGGCTTCGTCGCCGACGCTGCCGAGGACGCTGGGACTGCCGGCACCCGCGGACCGGCGGACGAGGGGGAGGACGACGGTGAAGGTGGCGCCGGCACCTGGAGTGGACTGGAGCGTGACCGAGCCGCCGTGTGCCTGGGCGATGGCCCGGACGATGGCGAGACCGAGCCCGGAGCCGCGGACCGGTGAGGGCGCCGCGCCCCGCTCGAACCGGCGGAAGATCCGCTGCGCGTCGCGAGGGCGTACGCCGGGACCGGTGTCGCGGACCGACAGGCGTACCTCCCCGGCCGCGCGGTCCACCCGTGACCCGATCGCCACCGCGTCGGACTCGCCGGTGTGCTGGACCGCGTTGTGGAGCAGTTGCAGGAGCGCCTGCGTGAGGCGGTGCGGGTCGGCGACGACGTACCCACGTTGCCGGTCGTCGACGCGCCAGTCGCGGTTGCCGAGCGTCTCTGCCTTGACGGCCACCTCGTCCACGAGTGCGCCGACCTCGACCAGGGACAGCCGCAGGAAGCCGGGACGGTCGGCGGTGGTGACGGTCACCAGGTCGTCGACGAGGCGGGCCATCCGGTCGAGTTCGCCGAGGAGCAGCGTGCGGGTCTCGGCCGTCTCGTCGCGGTTGGTGCCGTCGAGGAGTTCCAGGTGCCCGCGCATGATGGTGAGGGGAGTACGAAGCTCGTGGCCGGCGTCGGCGAGGACCTCGCGGTACCGGTCCGCCGCCAGCGGAGCGAGAATCCGCCCGGCGAGTGGCCAGGCCGCCACACCGACGACGATCAGAGCGACCGGCAGCAGCAGCAGATGTCCCGTCACGGCGACCGCCATGCCGACGGCGGCGGCGATGACGGCCAGTCCTCCGATCTTCAGCTGTGCCGGGCGAGCGGGCCGTCGCGCGAACACCGACGGGCCACCGGCCCTGTGCACGCCTGCCGTCGACGTCACCACGTCCCGCCCCCGATTTCCTCCGCCCGACCCAGTGTGATTATCGACGCTATCGAAAGATTTGTTGGACGAATCCGTCGATTTTAATCCTTGGTACGAACGCCGGTGTTTTGTGACACCTACCGGGGAACACGCTATTTGAGTGGGAGACCAGGCCTGTTTCTGACTGACACAAAAGAGGGATCGAGAACGAGAGGGGGCGGGGATGAGCAACATCCTCATCGCAGAGGACGAGTCCGGGATCTCCGGATTCATCGAGAAAGGATTGCGGGCCAACGGATTCTCGCCGACCACCGTGTCGGATGGTGTGAGCGCCATCGACCAGGCGACGACGGGAGACTTCGATCTTCTCGTCCTCGATCTCGGCCTGCCCGACGCCGACGGATTCGAGGTTCTGCGTCGGCTCCGCGAGGCCCGCAACGCCATCCCGGTCGTGATCCTCACGGCGCGGGACTCGGTTGACGACACGGTAGCCGGTCTCGACGGCGGCGCCGACGACTACATGAGCAAACCGTTCCGGTTCGAGGAGTTGCTCGCCCGGATCCGACTCCGGCTTCGGGCCGCCGACACGCCGACGACCACCGTGGTGCGCCACGGTGACCTCGCTCTCGACCTGCGCACGCGCCGGGCGCATGTGGCCGGGCGGCCGGTCGAGCTCACCACGCGCGAGTTCCTGCTGGCCGAACTCATGCTCCGCCACCCCGACCAGGTGCTCACGCGGGAGCAGCTCCTGTCGCACGTCTGGGGTTACGACTTCGATCCAGGGTCCAACGTCGTCGACGTCTACGTCCGGTATCTGCGACGCAAGATCGGCGCCGAACGCATCGAGACGGTACGCGGTGTCGGTTATCGACTCGTGAATTCCGGCCGCCGAATGACGAAAGTCTAATCTCGGAAAAGCCTTCTCGTGGGACTCGTCAGAATGGCATCGACACGTGAGGCAGCGCTGGTCTCGGGGGGTGTTTCGAACGTGGCCGCAGATCCCGGTCGATGGACGATGGTGACGGTGGACGACCGGTGTTTCGGGCGGCTTGCCGTCCGGACCCGATGGCTCGGGGCCGACGACGATCTCGCCGCGGTGCTCCTCGACAGCTGCGGGGAGCGCCGGCCCGGCGACACGATCGTGGTCAGCGAGAAGGTGGCGACGCTGCTGACCGGCCAGTCCATCCCGGTCGACAGTGTGCGGGTGGGTTGGGAGGCGCGGTTGCTGTCGCGCTTCATCCGTACGCACCACGACACTCTGGGACTGTCGGTCCCGGTCAAGATGGCGTGGGTCGTGCAGAACGTCGGCCGCGCGCGGGTCTTCGCCGCCGCCGCGGCGGCCGCGCTGACCAGACCCTTCGGTGTTCGTGGGACGTTCTACCGGTGGGCGGGAGATCCGGCCCGGCAGATCGACGGTGGGAGCGCGCCGCATGCGGACCTGCTCTTTCCACCGATGGACGGCACCGTGGCCGGCGCCCTCTGCGACGAGATGGAAGCCAAACTTGCCGTCGGCGTCGCCATCGTCGACATCAACGATTTCGGTGGCTCAATTCGCGGGGTGTCCAAGGGGGCGCTCCCGACCGGAATTCTCCATGACATTCTCGCGGACAATCCGCTAGGCCAGAAGACGGTCGGCACGCCATTTGCGATCGTCCGCCCGGGTTGAGAGGCGCCCTTCGGGGGTTCATCCGGAACGGGTGGCCTCACCATTCCAGCGCCGGGCATTGCCTCTAGTAGAGGTCTCTCATCTAGAGCGCGATCGTAAAGGGATGGACACATGGCGCACCGAAAGCTCAAGCTCCTCAAGCGTGATGGCTTCGTGATCATGGACCCGTACGAGGGGCATATCTCGCCCGAGGAGTGGGAGTCGCTCAACTATCTGGACTGGAAGTCCGGCGGTGACACGAATTTCGCCGTCCTGGCATCGGCTGACGGCACCGACGACCCGCGCGGATTCTGGGAGTACGGAAAGCCGGACAAGGACGGCGTGTGGACCGAGAACATCGAGAAGGCGCCCACGCTCCGCCGCTATGTCGAGAGCGCCGGCATCCGCTACGGCCGGGTACGCATCATCAAGCTCAACCCGTCGTCCAACCTCGAGGAGGTGCAGACCCGGTTCCTGCACCAGGACGACAACAACCGGCTGAATCCCGACGGCGACGGCTGGGTCGTCCGCACCTGGCTCAACCTCACCGACGACGCCGACAGCTACATGGTGCTGCGTGAGGACAAGGACGACCCGTCGACCGAGCGGCACATTCCGCTCCCGCGCCACGCACAGTTCGTGGTCGACACCGAACGGCTCTGGCACGCCGTCTACCACCCGGGGCCAGAGCCGCGGTACGCGATGATCACCAGCTTCGAGTCGGGTCCGCCGCTCGAGAAGTGGATTCGGGCGCGGATGTCGAAGTAGGGCGCGCTAAGGGGACGACCGTAAATTACATGGGCGTGACTCTGTAGCGATCTACTCGTTGTGGGGGCATGGTTACAGAGCGGGGGGTCGCGGAGAAGCTTGCTGTGCTCAAGCTGCATCTGGACGAGCGGCA
>JBOHED010000239.1:0-5024 GCA_050700915.1 Actinopolymorphaceae bacterium
CATCCAACCGAGGCGCCGCCTGACGCGGCCGCCGCGGGCCTGCGTACATATCGGGTCTCGCGGATCATCGCCCTCACCGTCCGCGGCGAGACCTTCGAGCGGGCGGCCGACTTCGACCTCGCTGCGTACTGGCAGGAATGGTCGGACCGCTACCGGGAGCGGCTCTACCGCGACGAGGCCGTGGTCCGGTTCTCGGAGCGCGGGTGGTTCCTGCTCGGCTACTACCTGGGTCCGGTGGCCGCGCGAGCTGCCCGGGCGAGTGCCGGACCGCCCGACGACGAGGGACGGGTACGCACCGTCATCCCGATCGAGTCGCTCACCCACGCGTGCCACGAGCTGCTGCGGTTCGGCGTCGACGCCGAGGTCCTGGAACCCACCGAACTGCGTACCCTCCTCGCCGAAACCGCCCAGGCAGTCGCCCACCTCTACACCTGAGACGGAACCTGACTGGCCGCGTCGCCGTTGTCAACGGCGACTTGTCAGAGGTATCTCGCCTCCTATGACGAGATACCTCTGACAAGTTCACGGCACCACCTGCGCGCCGGGCGATGCAGGATGGGGCTACCGACGCAGGCCGCGACCCAGCCGGTCGATCGCCTCGACCAGCACCTCGTCCCGCTTGCAGAACGCCCAGCGCACCAGCGGACGCCCGGCGGACTTGTCGTCGTAGAACACCTCGTGGGGGATCGCCACCACCCCGCACCGCTCGGGCAACATTCGGCAGAACTCGACCCCGTCGTCGTACCCGAGTGACCGGACATCGGTGGTGACGAAGTACGTGCCCTGCGGTACGAACACCTCGAACCCCAGCTCCGCCAGCCCTGCACAGAGCAGGTTTCGCTTTGCCTGCAAGGAGTCCCGCAACTCGACGAAGTACGCATCGTCCAGCGCCAACGCCGTCGCCACCGCCGGCTGGAACGGCCCACCCGACACGTACGTGAGGAACTGCTTCGCCGTCTTGACCGCATCGACCAGGTCCTGCGGCGCGCACACCCAACCGATCTTCCACCCCGTGACGGCGAACGTCTTGCCGGCGCTGGAGATCGTGACGGTCCGTTCGCGCATGCCGGGGTACGACGCGAGCGGGATGTGCGGAGCGCCGTCGAACGCCAGATGTTCGTACACCTCGTCGGTGACCACCAGCAGGTCGCGCTCACACGCCAGCGCCGCCACCGCGGAGAGCTCCTCCGGCGTCAGCACCGTGCCCGTCGGGTTGTGCGGCGTGTTGACGAGCAGCACCTTGGTCCGTGGGCCGACCGCCGCCCGCAGGGCGTCCAGGTCGAGCCGGAACTCGGGCGGCCGCAGCGTCACCGGCACCCGCTGGCCGCCGGCCATCGCGATGCACGCGGCATAGGAGTCGTAGTACGGCTCCATCGCGACCACCTCGTCGCCCGGCTCCACCAGGGCGAGCAGCGCGGCCGCGATCGCCTCGGTCGCACCGGCGGTGATGAGGACCTCGGTGTCGGGATCGTAGGAAAGGTCGTAGAACCGCTTCTGGTGCTCGGCGACCGCCGCCCGCAGCGCGGGGATGCCGATGCCTGGCGGATACTGGTTGTGCTGGCCGGAGCGGATCGCGGCGACCGCCGCCTCCAACATCGACGACGGCCCGTCGGTGTCGGGGAAGCCCTGGCCGAGGTTGATCGAGCCGGTACGTACGGCAAGGGCTGACATCTCGGCGAATATCGTCGTACCAAGGCCCCGCAGCCGGGCGGCCATGCGTGGATGGGTCACGTTCGCTCAGCCTAGGGTGTGGACGGAGCGGACGCGGAGCGGCTGCCGGTACAGGGCAGGACCGGCGCGGCCGGCGCGTCCGAGGTTGGCCGCCTCGGCACCTGCCCGATGATGGCAAGGTTGCCCTGCACTGTGAATGGATCAACGGTGAGTGGATCAATGGTGGATCGAGACCGACGCGTACGGACGGCGGCGGCGCACATTCCCTGGGAGGACACGGATGAGTGAGTCGAAGCCGCCGGAGGAACAGCCCGAGCGCCAGGATCCGACGCCCACACCGCCGGCCGCGCCACCGCCGGCCACGCCACCGCCGTCCATGCCGACCTCCATGCCGTCGTGGCCGACCGCCGAGGGCGACGCGACCGTCACACCCACCGCCAAGCCGCGGGAGATCCGGCTCGCCGTCATCCTGATGTACGTCGGCGCCGCCCTCTCCGTCGCCTCCCTACTGTCCCTGTTCAGTACGGGCACGCGGTCACAGATCCGCAGCGAGGCGGAGAACGCCGTCAAAAGGCAGAAACCGCCAGGCACGGCCGAACAGGCCGAGGCGCTGGCCAACAACACGTTCACGTTCATCATCGTGCTCGGCATCATCATGATCGCGATCTGGGTCTTCCTCGCGCTGATGAACGACCGCGGCAAGAACTGGGCTCGCCTGACCGCCACCGTCCTCGCGGTCGCGAACGTGTTCTTCAATCTTCAGGGCCTGTCGTTCGTCGGACTGGCCCTGGTCGTGGTCGGTATCGCCGCCGCCGTCCTGCTCTGGCTCCCGGCGTCCCGGCCGTGGTTCGACGGAACCAAGAAGGTCTCGGCGTAGCGACTCATGCCGACCGCCCTCGTCACCGGACCCACGTCGGGCATTGGTCGCGCCTACGCCGAGGCGCTCGCCCGTCGCGGCTACGACCTGGTGCTGGTAGCACGGGATGTCGCGCGACTCGGCTCGGTCGCCGAGACGCTCGGCTCCGCACATGGCGTCCGCTGCGAGATCCTGGCCGCCGACCTCGCCGACCCCGATGCCCTTCGTACCGTCGAGAAACGACTCTCAGCTGGCGAACCCGCCGTCGACCTGCTCGTCAACAATGCCGGCTTCACCCTCGCCAGCACGATCGTCGACGGTCCGGTCGAGGACGAGGTACGGCTGCTCGGCGTCCACGTCCAGGCCGTGGTGCGGCTCACGATGGCCGCCGTCCCGGGCATGGTGGAGCGGCGTACCGGCGCCGTGGTCAACATCTCGAGCGTCGCCAGCTTCGTTCCGTACGGCACCTACGGCGCGGCGAAGGCGTGGGTCACGAGCTTCACGGAAGGGCTGGCGGGCGAACTCGTCGGCACCGGAGTGCGGGTGCTGGCGGTGTGCCCGGGATATGTCCGTACGGAATTCCACGAACGCTCCGGCGTGCGGGTCCAGGGCCTGCCCGCGTGGATGTGGCTCCAGCCGGAGGAGATCGTGGAGCCGACGCTGCGGCACCTCGATTCCGGGCGGACCGCGCCGGTGCTGATCCCGACACTGCGCTACAAAGTGGTGGCCGCGGCGAGTCGGCACAGCCCACGCTTTCTCGTGCGTCGGGTGGCCCGCGGGCTACGCATGCGCCGCCGGTAGCCGCGTGGCCGCCCCTAGCGCTGCCGCCGGTGGATGACGCGCTGGTGGACGACGCGCGGGTGGGTGGCGACGTGGAACGGGAAGTGGCGGCCGGGTCGTTGCATCCATGACATGAAGGAAAGTCGCACATACGCCGCGGCGTCTTCATGATCACGAACATGATCATGGGAGAGGCGGGCGGGGCATGGCGGGGGCACCCCAGCAGCGGACGTACGGAACGAACCGGCGGCGCGGGGTCGCCGTCGCGGTCGTGCTGGCGGTCCTCCTCTCCGGCGTCGCCGCTTTCGCCTGGGCCGTGGATCGCTGGTTCGGCGTGGGTGTCAGCCTCGGCCCGATCCCCGGCCTGACCGTCGACGACCCTGGACCTCGACCGCGCTTCGCGCTCCCCTTCACCTGCGGCCAACGCTGGCGGCTCAGCACCTATCGGGGCCACAACCCCGACGAATCGAAGATCGACATGTTTCGGATGGACGGCACGACCCGAGGCGCCGTGGTCCGTGCCTCGGCGGCCGGCGAGGTACGTCAGCTCGTCCGACCCGGCGGAGTGAAGATCGACCACGGCGGCCGGTGGTACACCCTCTACCTGCACATGGACGACATCTCCGTCGGGCCTGGTGACGAGGTGACGAGGGGGCAGCCGATCGGGCGGGTGGGTGCGGTGGGGACCCAGGCCGCTCACCTGCACTACGAGCAACTCTTCGACGCGAACGGAGACGGCAACGCGCGGACGCCCGAGATCGTCCCGCCCGTCGTCCAGGGTGCGGCCCGAGCACTCTCACCCGACGGCCCGTTCCCGGTCGTCCGCAGCACCAACGGCTGCTGAGTCCGGGCCTACGTTTTTCCATGATCATGCGTGGGAAGTCGGCGCCATTCGTACCGCGAAATGCGCGACAACCCCTGCATGATCATGAACCAGCCCCGCGGCACCTCTAAGCTTCGTGGTCGTGTCCACCGAGCCCCGCCCTCACGCCCTGAATCCCGACAACGTTGCCACCAACAGCAGTGCCCCCACCCCCGGCGATGACCGCACTGCCGAGGATGGCCGACGCCTGCTCGAGCTGATCAAGGCGAAGGCGATCGTCCACGAGCGGGTGGTCCTGTCGTCCGGGCATACCGCCGACTACTACATCGACCTCCGCCGGATCACCCTCGACGGCACCGCGGCCCCCCTCGTCGGCCGGCGGATGCGCCACCTCACCGACGACCTCGACTACGACGCGGTCGGAGGCCTCACCCTGGGCGCCGACCCGATCGCCGCCGCTATGCTGCACGCCGCCGCCACCGGCGGAGAGCGCCTGGACGCCTTCGTCGTACGCAAGGCCGAGAAGCAGCACGGCCTGCAACGCCGGATCGAGGGACCCGACGTGGCCGGGAGGAGAGTCCTCGCGGTCGAGGACACGTCCACGACCGGTACCTCCGTCCTCACCGCCGTCGAGGCACTCCGCGAGGCCGGTGCGGAAGTCGTCGCCGTCGCTGTCATCGCCGATCGCGACACCGGCGCGCGCCAGCGGGTCGAGGCGGCAGGTCTCGAGTACCGGTCCCTCTACGACCTCACCGACCTGGGCCTGAACACGGCCTAGTAGTACTTTGTTAGGTGTGTCGTTGCGGGTGTTTCGGTTTCTGGTTTGACATGGTCGGTGTATGACACCGGAAGAGCTTGTGGGGTTGAGGCCGAGGCTTGCTGAGTTCGCGGCGC
>JBOHED010000240.1:0-10529 GCA_050700915.1 Actinopolymorphaceae bacterium
CCGGCGTCTTCGAATCGTGCGGCTTCTGCGGACTCACCGACGCCGAGCGGGCGTTGCTCCAGGTGTTCCTCGTCTCCCGCGGCAATATGCGGGAGGTCGAGCGGCACCTCGGCGTGAGCTATCCGACTGCCCGGCAGCGGTACGCCGACATGCTCGCGAAGCTGAACCTGGAGCCGGAGGCCGCCGGTGCCGAGGCCGGCCAGCCCAGGCAGACCCGTGAGGATGTTCTGGCCAAGCTGGCGCGTGGGGACATCGACGTCGACACGGCGGCCCTGCAGCTTCGCGACGCGGGTTGATCGTCCGTACGCCCGCTGATCGTGGGCGCCCCGACCGTGACACGTTGCACCCGGGCGGTCTAGCCCACGAACGGTACGGCGTCGACGATCTCCACTGCGAGCTTGCGCCCGTTGGGGGCCTTGTAGGTCGCCTTGTCGCCCTTGCGCTTGCCGCTGATCGCGGCGCCGAGCGGCGACTGCGGTGAGTAGACCTCGAGGTCGACCGAATCGTCGAGGGCGAGGAGTTCGCGCGACCCCAGGATGAACGTCTCGGTGTCGTCGTCCCCTTCGAACCGGATCGTCACCTTCATCCCGGGCTCGACGATTCCGTCGTCGGGCGGGGTGTCGCCGACCCGCGCACGGCGCAGCATGTCCTGGAGCTTGCGGATCTGGGCCTCGGTCTTGCCCTGTTCTTCCTTGGCGGCGTGGTATCCGCCGTTTTCGCGGAGGTCGCCCTCGTCGCGGGCTTCGCCGATCTTGCGGGAGAGTTCCGCTCGCACAGTGCCCGTGAGATGGTCGAGCTCCGCCTTGAGCCGGTCGTAGGCCTCTTGGGTGAGCCAGATGACATTCTCGTCGGTCGACTGCGTCACGGTCTTTATGCTCCTCGATAGTGGGGACATATCGGCATCCCGGAATGCCGGGATATCCCGCGGGTGTTGTCTGTGCGTGTCCGGAAGAGTGCGGACTGACCTATGAGGCTAACAACGCCGAACCCATCCGGCCATTCTGGGCACGCCGTAGGCCGAGGCCGGTGTCCGGGTCGTCGGTCGCGTCGGCCACCATGGTGCCGGCGCGTCCGCTGCCGGTCCCAGTGTGACGTGCAGGTCCACCGCCTGATCTGCGGCCCCCTGGAACTCGGTCCGCCGGTCCGCCACAGCTGGCCGCATCGCACGTGGCCACCAGATGCGAGGAGACGACCACGGTGCCATCGACAGCACCCGAGGAGCTGCGGCTCATGCACGTCCACGCCCACCCCGACGACGAGTCGAGCAAGGGGGGCGCGAGCACGGCCCGGTACGTCGCCGAGGGGGTGAACGTCCTCGTGGTGACGTGCACAGGCGGCGAGCGCGGGTCGATTCTCAACCCCGCGATGGACCGTCCCGAGGTCCTCGCCAACCTTGCCGAGATCCGTCGCCAGGAGATGGACCGGGCGCGGGAGATACTCGGGGTCGACCAGGCGTGGCTCGGCTTCGTGGACTCAGGCTTCCCTGACCGTGACAACCCCGAGCCGTTGCCCGAGGACTGCTTCGCGGCGACACCGCTGGAGGTCGCGACCGCCCCCCTGGTCAGGGTGATGCGGGCGTTCAAGCCACATGTCGTGACGACGTACGACGAGAACGGCGGCTACCCGCACCCGGATCACGTCATGTGCCACAAGGTCACCATCGCTGCCTGGGAGGCGGCCGGGGACCCGGACGCCTATCCCGAGGCAGGCGACCCGTGGCAGCCGCTGAAGCTGTATTACCACCATTCGTTCCGTCGCGAACGAACGAAGGCGCTGCACGACGAGTTGCTGCGTCGCGGGCTGGAATCTCCTTTCGCCGAACGCCTCGCCGACTGGAAGCCCGACCCCGCACGCGACGCCCGCGTCACGACCCAGGTGCCGTGCGGTGACTACTTCGCCGTACGCGACAAGGCGTTGCTGGCCCACGCCACGCAGATCGACCCGAACGGGGCATGGTTCGCCTGCCCGCTCGAGGCCCATGTGGCCGCCTGGCCCACCGAGGACTTCGAACTCGCCCGGAGCCTGGTCGAGGCGCCGGTGCCCGAGGATGACCTCTTCGCCGGCATCCGCACCCCGGTGGTGTCCACCGGCGGCTCGGACGGCCGCGGAGCGGCCGAGCCCTGCGGCGCGCCGGACTGATGCCGGCGTCCGCCGTCGACAGGTACACGATGGTGTCAGGGGATGTTCGACATCCGGGAAGGATCAGGCGCATCCATCATGCTGTCCGTTCAGCCGTTCGGGTTTCTGGCCGCGGCCCCACGTGATCCGAGCGAGTGGGTCGGGCCCGGCCTGCTCGGGTTCGTCGTCATCGTGTCGCTCGGGGTGGCGACGTTCCTGCTGTGGCGCAACATGAACAAGCAGCTCCGAAGGGTCCGGTTCGAGGAGCAGCCACGGCCGGGTGACGGTGACGAGGCGCCGCCGTCCGCGTCCCGGTCGGACCGTCCTGGTGACGAGACCACCGCCGAGTCCCCTGTCGAGTCCGGTGGCGAGGACGGCGGGGCCGCCCACCGGGATCGCTGACGTCACGGTCGGCATCAGGCATCTTGACCTGACAGCGTCATGACGTCATCATGGCGTCAGGACGACGCAACGGCGACGCCAATGGTGGGCAGCTTCATTCCGGCCGCTGCGGCGGCGTAACTTCCTGCTGGTCTGGTGCGCCGGCCTCATCTCGATGACCGGCGACTGGGCGCTCAGGATCGCCTTGCCGATGCTGGTCCTCGAACGCACCGGATCGGTGGCCGCGACCGGGGGCGTCGCCATCGCGGGCGTCCTGCCCACGCTGTTCTTCGGTGGAGTCGTCGGCGTCTTCGTCGACCGGTGGGACCGCCGCAGGGTGATGCTGGTCGCGTCCCTCGGGCAGGCGGCTGCGACGCTTCCGCTGGCCCTGGTCGACGGCGCTGCCACGGTCTGGGTCTGCTATGTCGTCACGTTCGTGGTCGGGACGTTGACGCAGTTCTTTCGGCCCGCCGAGTCCGCGCTCCTCCCGCTGCTGGTGGACGCGGACGACCTGATCCCGGCCAACTCGCTCAACGCCGTCAACAACAATCTCGCCCGACTGGTCGGACCCGCCCTTGGTGGGCTGGTCGCCGCATGGGCCGGGCTCACCGCCGTGGCCTATGTCGACGCCGGGACGTTCGTGGCGGCGGCCATCCTGCTCGCGTGTGTGCGTGGTCGGTACGCGGCGGCCACGCCGGATCGCGGTGCGCGCGCCGTCGCCGCGGGAGTCGCGGGAGCGGAAGGAGTCGCGGGAGCGGAGGGAGTCGCGGGAGCGGAGGGAGTCGAAGCAGCCGCGGGAACGGCGCACGGTCGGCCGATGGGTCGTTCGTACGCCAGGATCGGTGCGGAACTCGTGGCGGGCCTGGCGTTCATCGCGCGTTCGCGGGTGCTGATCGTACTCATCGCCACGCTCACAGCGACGTCGATCGGCGAAGGGCTCATGGGCGCCCTCTTCGCCGTGTACGTCAAGGAAGGGCTGCACGGAGGCGTCACCGAGGTGGGCTGGCTGATGTCCGCCCAGGCGGTCGGTGGTATCGCCGGGGGAGTGGTGGCCGGCTGGTTCGCGCGATTCTCGCCGATCCGGCTGATCGCGGTCGGGGCCATCGTGTTCGGAGCGATCGACGTGATGCTGTTCGCCTATCCGTTGCTGTGGTCGGTGTTCTGGCCGGCGATGGTGCTGCTGGTCCTGGTCGGCGTGCCGGCGGTGCTCTTCGGATCGGCCGTCATGGCGCAGATTCAGGCGGCGACACCGGACGAGGTACGCGGGCGGGTGTTCGCGGTGATGGGCACCTCGACGGGTCTTGCGATGATGCTCGGCGCGGCGCTCGGCGTGGCGTTCGGCGAGGTCCTCGGTGCGATGGTGATGCTGATCTGGCAGGGCGCGGGCTACGTCATCGCCGGCACCGTTGTGGCGATCCTGCTCGGCCGACCGGTGATCCGGCGGGCACGCCGCTCGGGTGCGGGCATCACCGCGGGGGCGGACGCTAGCATGGCCAACCCCGACGCCGAGGTTGCGATCAACGAGGGCACGGGACCGATCGTCGAGGCTGGCGATCCGCTCATCGAAGGCTCGACCCGGAGGTAGGCGTGACCAACCCGGCTCCATCCGCGACGCCGACCGCACCCGCCATGCAGGCCGCCGCTTCGACGCCGGGGTCGACGCCGGGGTCGGCGCCGGCATCGGCGACGGAAGGCGGCACCGAGGCGCCGGCGGCCGCGCCACGCCGACCGTTGGGCGAGGTGGTCGAGACCGGTTGGGCCGCCGCTCTCCAGCCCGTCGCCGAGCAGATCGGCGCGATGGGTGACTTCCTGCGGAACGAGATCGCGGCAGGTCGGGCGTACCTTCCCGCCGGCCCTCACGTCCTGCGCGCCTTCCAGCAGTCGTTCGCCGACGTCCGGGTCCTCATCGTCGGGCAGGACCCCTACCCGACGCCCGGCCATCCCGTGGGACTCAGCTTCTCGGTGGCTCCCGACGTCCGGCCGATCCCGCGGAGCCTGCAGAACATCTACCGTGAGTACGCCTCGGACCTCGGCCACTCGTTGCCGGCCAACGGCGATCTCACGCCCTGGTCCGAACGCGGCATCCTGCTGCTCAACCGTTCCCTGACTGTCGAACCGGGCAGGCCGGCATCCCATCGTGGCAAGGGTTGGGAAGCCGTGACCGACCAGGCCATCCGGGCGCTGGTGGACCGCGGTACGCCCCTGGTGGCGATCCTGTGGGGACGGGACGCCCAGGGCCTGCGGCCGCTGCTGGGATCGGTGCCGCGGATCGAGTCCGCCCATCCCAGCCCGATGTCCGCGGACCGCGGGTTCTTCGGATCGCGTCCGTTCAGCCGCGCCAACGCCCTGCTGGGCGAACAGGGCGGCGAGCCGGTCGACTGGTCCCTGTAGCCACACGTCGCCTCTGACTGAGCGGCGCCCTGTCGCGTGGCCCGGTTGGAGGAGGGGCACCCTCCTGCAAGGGCTCGTTGCATGAGGGGCACCTTCGTACGGACCTATTGGACGAGGGGCAGCCTCTCGCAACGCCTGTTGGAGGAGGGGCACCCTCTCGCAAAAAGGGCGGCGAGTTTGGCCGGGTTGACCGTCGGCGGCGGGCGAACTGGCCGCTCGTGTGCTGTACTCCTTTGCGAGGATCCGCGTGACCTCGGTCCATGCTGTGGGGGGAACCATGCACATCAAACGTGTCGCGCGTCGGAGCGGCCGCTGGCCGGTCGTCGCGGCTGCCGGCGTCGTCCTCGCTCCTGTCGTCCTGCTCGGCTGTGGCGGTCCCGACATTCCGCCGCGTGAGGCCTACGACTCAGTGGCCGGGTTCGCCACCGAGTGGTCGCGTGGGAAGCCGGGTCAGGCGGTCGATCCGCGGACGGCCCGCGCAGCGACGACTACGGTCCGCGACCTGAACGCGTCACTCGGTATCACGACGACGTCGGTGACGACCAAGGGCAAGCTGGCCTGCCTCACCGATGAGCAGTCGGAGGCGATCAACGCCGGCCGAGGTGTCTGCCGGCAGGACCTCGCCGTGACCCACGAGTTGGCAGGCCTGGGCCGATGGCACTACACCACGACGTCGGAAGTACGTGAGAACGCCAAGGGTGACTGGACCGTGTGGTGGACGCGGGAGTCATTCCATCCGAAGCTCACCGGCACGACGCGGCTGGAGCGGCATCGCGCGCTGCCGCCTCGTGCGTCGATCCTCGACCGCGACGGTGAACCGCTGACCGAGGACCGACCGGTGATCAGGGTCGGCGTGGTGCCCGGCAAGGCGAAGCCGGACGTGACCTACTACGAGCTCGGGAGGAACCTCGGCATCGACGCGGCCGACCTCCGCAAGCGCGCCGAGGCCGCGTCGAAGAAGGACTTCGTCGACGTTCTCGCCCTCCGCGAGCAGGCGTACGACGAACTCGCGTACGTCCTCGACCTCATCCCCGGTGTCGTGACCCGGAAGGCCACGATGTCGCTTGCCTCCACGTCGTCCTACGCGCGCGGCGTCCTGGGCGTGATGACTCCCGCGACCGACAAAACGCTGAAGGATGCGGGCCCGCTGGCGATGAGCGGCGATCCGGTGGGTGTCAGTGGGTTGCAGGAGGCGTTCGAGGAGCAACTCGCCGGTCGCCCGGGCGGATCGATCGACGTGGTGGACGTACGCAACGACAAGAAACTGGAGGAGGTCTACTCCCTGGAGCCGCGTCCCGGCACGCCGCTGCGTACAAGCCTCGACCCGTTCGTTCAGGAGGCCGCCGAACACGTGGTCCAGGGGCAGCGGAAACCGACCTCGATCGTGGCGGTCCGGGCGAGCACCGGTGAAATTCTCGCCGCCGCGAACGGACCCGGGGTGATGTCGTACAACCGCGGCTTCGTCGGGAGGTACCCGCCCGGCTCGACGTTCAAGGTCGTCTCGGTAGCGGCCCTCCTCGAGGGCGGCCTCAGCATGGTCGAGGCAGTGACATGCCCGGCGGAGACCAATGTCGGCGGGAAACGGTTCAAGAACGCCCACGACATGAGCCTGCCGACCGGGCCGATGTGGAACGCGTTCGCCCACTCGTGCAACACGACCGTCGTGGAACGGGCGGACGGTCTCGGCGAGGGCGCCCTGGTCGACATGGCCCAACGGTTCGGGATCGGTGCCGACTGGGACCTCGGCCTGCCGGCGTACTCCGGCTCGGTGCCGGATCCGAAGGACCTGGTCGACCGCGCCGCCAGCATGATCGGGCAAGGGCGGGTGTTGGTGAGCCCGCTCGGCATGGCGCTCGTGGCGGCCGCTGTCGACTCCGGCCAGCCGCGCGCGCCGGTGCTGTTGCCGGACGTGAAGCCCGGGCAGCCGGTCGGCGAGAAGCTGCCGGCAGGCCTGCGGACGAACCTGCGCGAGCTGATGCGCAGGGTCGTCACCGTCGGGTCGGCCCGGTCCCTCGACATGATCGGCGAGCAGGTGCACGCGAAGACGGGGACGGCGGAGTACGGGAGCGCGAGTCCGCCGCGCACGCATGCGTGGATGATCGGCTTCCGCGGCGACATCGCGTTCGCGGTTGTCGTCGAGGACGGCGGCGGTGGTGGCCGCGACGCCGGGCCGGTGGCGCGGTCCTTCCTCAAGGAGTCCCGCTTCGTCCGCTGATGTCCGCCGGGTGATCGGCAGCGCCCGGCTCGCTGATCCTGCCTACACTCGAGGTAGGGCGCGACCGAACGACGAGGTCGGTACGGACACGGGGACCCCATGGCGATCACGGTGGCTCTCGCCGGTGACACGATGCTCGGGCGGGGCGTGTCCGAACGCCTGCTGAGCAAGGGCCCGCGGTCTGTCTTCGCTCCGGAGGTCCCCGACATCATCGCGTCGGCAGACGTGTGCGTGGTGAATCTGGAGTGCTGCATATCGGATGCGGGTGAGCCGTGGCCCGCGCCAGGCAAGAGGTTCTTCTTCCGGGCGCCTCCGGTTGCGGCGGAAACCCTGGCCTGGTTGGGCGTTGACTGTGTGACCCTCGCCAACAACCACGCGTTGGACTTCGGAAGGCAAGCGCTCCTTGACACCAGACTGCGCCTGTCATCCGCCGGTATCGCGAGCGTCGGTGCCGGCGAGACAGCCGCGGAGGCGCGTGCTCCGGTGGTGAAGGATGCCGATGGTTCGCGGCTCGTGGTGGTGGGCCTCACCGACCATCCCGCCGACTACGCCGCCGGGTCCGACCGTCCGGGAGTGGCGTACGCCGACCTTTCCGAGGGGGTCCCGTCCTGGCTGACGGCGGAGCTCGGTGGTCTGCGTTCCGCGGCGGGGGCGGACGTTGTCCTGGTGACGCCGCACTGGGGACCCAACATGATGCCGGAGCCGCGACCCTATGTCCGTGCCGCGGCAAGGTCGTTGGTGGCGGCGGGCGCCACGTTCGTGGCCGGGCACTCGGCGCATGTGTTCCACGGTGTCGAGGGAGCGGTCGCCTATGACCTGGGGGATCTCGTCGACGACTACCGGGTCGATCCGTACGTACGTAACGATCTGGGCATCCTGGTCCTGGTGACCCTCGACCACGACGGGCCGCGCCGGATGCGGGTCGTTCCTCTCCGACTGGACTTCTGCTTCACGAGCCTGGCGTCTGCCGAGGAGTACGCGTGGGTGGCTCGCCGTTTCGTTGCTGCCTGTGCGTCAGTCGGCAGCGAGCTCGCGGTCCGCGACGAGGGGGACCAACTCGTGGTCGACTGGCCGGAGCGGTGATGGGGCGCGCCGATGGGCTCATCTGGGAGGCCGGTGGGTTTCCGCCCATCCCGGGTAGCGAAACTGGTCCGAAACCCACCACGGTGTGGGCATGTGGCGGCAAGGCCCGGTCGAGGCGTTGAGGCCGTCCGCCGAAACTTGTCCACACGCGGGCGAGCGGGTTGCCTCTCCACAGGTCCGCGGTAGTGGCGGCGGGACATCCGTACCCGCGAACTCCTCAGGGATCTGGGCTGGGAGATCATCGTTCTGACCGCTGATGATGTCTTCCTTCACCCTGAGCGGACCCTCTGGCGGATTCAGGAGAAGCTACTCGCGCGAGGCGCGCCTACCGATCTCCAACCCGGGTGGCGGGAGCACTTCGGGGTCGACCGTCGACAGCGACCTGCGCGGGGTGCGGTGGCCTGACGGCGGTGTGGTGAGGAGCGCAGATCGGTCGTACGACGGACGGGCGGTGTCGCCGCTGGACGCCATTTGCCCGCCCAACGGCGTGGTCCGTTTCCGACCCTTTCGGGTGCCGAAGCCGGGCGGAATGTGCGCACGGGAATCTCCGCTTACCTCAGCGAGCGGGTCCGGCGCCCCAGCCGTGCAAACCCGGGCGAGCGTCGTGGCCGGGCTCGGCAAGCGGCGCTCCACCGCATCGCGCGGCGGTGGTTGGGTCTGGGAGGATGCCCCGATGCCTGTTGTCCACGATGTCGACTTCCACCCCCGGCAGGCTCGGGTGCGGGTCTTCGACAACCCGCCGTCCGGCGTCCGGCGGGCGGACGAGGACGCCTTCGTGTCCGAGGCGACGTACGCAGGCGACGTCGTACTCCGGCACTACGCGTTCCGGGACCGCTGGTTCAAGGTCAATCTGACCGTCGACGCGGCGGGCCGGCCGACCGAGACCGCACTGGCCCCGGGGGCACCGGCGTACGCATTCAACATCGACATCGCGACGCCGATGCTGTTCTGCGACAACGCCGCCTACGCAGTCGACCTCGAACTCGACGTGATGGTCAAGGCAGACGCTCGCACCTACGACGTCGTCGACCTGACCGACTTCGAGGAGTCGGCGACGAAGGAACTCATCTCACCGGGCGAGGTTCATGGTGCCCTGGCCGGGCTCGCCGAGCTGATCGAACTGATCGAGCGCGGCACGCTGATGTCGATGTTGGCTTCCGCCTGCCCGCCCGGGCCGCCGGGCGCCGCACCGCCGGTACGGATGAGAGAGGTCCCGCTGGCTGACGTACCGCAACTGCAACCTGGAAAGCGATTGACGTGGGCGAGAGGATCGGAAGAGTGACCAGCGAAGTCCTGCAGGCGTTTCGTGACGAGGCAGAAGCGCTCGACCACGCCGTCGAGAAGTTGAGCACCGACGACTTCCTCCGGCCGACCAACTGCGCACCGTGGAACGTCAAGGAGCTGATCGTCCACGTCGGGATCGTTCTCCCGCCTTACCCGCTTCTGGTTGCGGACGTATCCGCACCCGACATCGGCGAGACGGCCGACTACTACCGGCGTCCCGAGCGCGCGACCGAGGCCTACCGCGGCGGCATCGCCGACAAGGCGGTCGAGGCCGCGGCGGACCTCGCCGACGGCGCCGCGGCGGCCCAACTGCTCACCGAGCGCTGGCAGACCGCGTGGCGGGACTGGTCGGAGCGGGACCTGTCCGCGACGATCGCCCTGGCGGTCGGCACGTCCCGGCTTGCCGACTACATCGTCACGCGGCTGATCTCGCACGCGGCACACGGTCTCGACCTCGCGTTGAGCCTCGGCCATGAGCCGTGGACGACCGCGCCCGCGTTGGCGGTCATGAGGCCGGTGTTCGTGTCGCTGCTCGGCGCGGAACCCCCTCCGCTATGGGACGATCAGGGCTTCTTCGCCCGCGCGACCGGCCGCCGGGCGCTTGACGACGATGACCACGCGGCCCTCGGCGTCGGAGCCGACGGGTGGCCGCTGCTCTCATGACGACGATCCCGGTGCGAGGCCTCGCGGAACCCGCGGAGATCGTTGTCGACGAGTGGGGTATCCCGCACATCTACGCCGAGTCGGTCGAGGACGCCTTCTTCGTCCAGGGCTTCAACGCAGCCCGCGACCGGCTCTTCCAGATCGACCTGTGGCGGCGCCGAGGGCTCGGCCTGCTCGCAGCGGCGTTCGGTCCCGACTACCTCGAGCGTGACCGCGCCGCCCGGCTCTTCCTCTACCGCGGGGACATGGCCGCGGAGTGGGCGGCGTACGGCCCTGACGCCGAGCTCATCGCGACCAGATTCACCGCCGGCATCAACGCCTACATCGACCACCTGGAACAGAATCCGGACGCGATGCCGCCGGAGTTCGCGATGCTGGGCCACCGACCCGACCG
>JBOHED010000241.1:0-12053 GCA_050700915.1 Actinopolymorphaceae bacterium
GGTCCACCCATGCATAGTCAGGGTCGCGAGGGTCGAGCGTGGTGTTGGTAGCAAGCCCGATCACCGAACGGTTCGAGCCGAACGTCGAACCCGAGTAGTAGAGGTAGTAGACGCCGTCGTGGAAATAGACGTCAGGTGCCCAGATGTTCGAAACACCCGGCACCTCCTCGCGTACCCACGCGGGAATCTCGTCGAAGACCGTGCCTACGAACTCCCACGACGCGAGGTCACCCGAACGCCGGATCTGTACGGTTCCCGACGACACCTGCGGGTCACCGGTCGAGAAGACGTACCAGTCCCCGTCGCGGGTGGTCGAGGGCCCGGACTTTCCGTCGCCGTCGGACTCCCGCACCAACGCGGGATCGTGTGTACGCAGATCGCCGGTCAACTCATCAGGCGGAACGACGGAACCATGTCCGCTCAAGGTTTCCACACCCCCTTCCGAGCTGGCCGATGAACCCGGCGTGTCACCGGCTTCTCCTGGGTGGGCCGATGTCGAGGCCTGCGGAATGACTGCCACGAGCATCGCCGTGAGGACAACCGCCATGATGCGTGTCATGCGCCTCTCCTAGCTGAGCAGCGAGGATGGAAGCCAGCACGATCGAAGCCAGAACGAACTGTCAGGGCACCAGCAGCACCTTGCGAAGATCGGCCGGACGGTCCCGCAGGGTCGCGATCGCCGACCCCACGTCGGTTACTGCGTAACGATGACTGATCAGGGGGGCAAGGTCCAGGAGTCCGGCGTTGAACATCGTGACGACGTGTTCCCATGCCGCCGCCGACGCACCGAAGACGCCCTGGACGGACAGGTGTTTGAGGGCGATCTCGGTCAGGTCGCCCTCGGCGGGACCAGCGGGAATCCCTTCCAGGACGACGGTTCCGCCGCGGCGCGCGGCAGCCAGCGCCACCCGCGCCGAAGTCGTCCGGGTTCCGGCCTCGAAGACGATGTCGGCCGCGCAGGTCCAGCCCGGCGCCGCCGCTTCGGCGCTGTCCACGCACCGTGTCGCACCCCATTGTCGGCCGAGCTCACGCCCACCAGGGCTGTCTCCGATGAGCACCAGTTCCGCCGGGCTGTACGCCGAAAGGATCTGGCAGGCGACCAGGCTGAGCGTCCCGGTGCCGACGACCGCGACCCGTGCACCTACCGCCGGTGAGGCGGCCCGGATCCCTTCCACGACACAGGCAGACGGCTCCAGCAGTGCGGCCGCGTCGAGGTCGGCGTCGGCACGCAACCGGTGCACGAGCCGGGCCGGCACGGTCACGTAACCGCTGAACGCACCAGGGTGGGTGAACCCCGTTTCCGCGTACCCCGCCTCGCACAGATTGGTGGCACCCTCCCGACAGCGGCGGCACCGGCCGCAGTTGCGGAAACCCTGCGCCACCACGCGATCCCCGACCGCGAGACCACCGCGGGTGCCGCCTCCGCCAGATGCACTGGCCCCGCGCGCGGCGTCGTCACCCATTGCCACCACGGTGCCGGACCACTCGTGGCCGGGTACGACGGGATACCGCACATATGCAGCCGGTCGGGTGCCGTCGAACAACTCCACGTCGCTGCCGCAGATTCCCGCCGCGCCGACCTCGACGAGGACCTCACCCGGTCCGGGCGGCACCACCGGCAGGTCGTCGATCACGAAGTCGTCCGCCCCGCGGACGACGACCGACGGACTGTGGTCTGGAATCGTGCCCATCTCGGCCGCCTCCCGCCGCTGTCACGCCGCCGGCGTCGACAGCCGGATCATGTTCCACGACATCGGCGGCAGCTCCACGCGCAGCTGCCCGCCGTCGACCACGGGTGCCGGCATCTCCTGCGGGACCACCCGCGCGTTGTCGCGGGTGTTGGTCGCGTCCCGGTCAGGTCCGTGCAAGGACAGGTGTCCGACCGGGCGTACGCCGGAATCTCCCTGGCCACCCGGCAGCGCCCGAACGTCGGCCACCACACCCAGAGGCTCTGTCAAGGAACGGTTGACAGCAAAGATCGCCACGTCTCCGGCCTCGCTGTCGAGCGTGGCGGTGCAGTCGAGCTGAGGCACGGCGCCGTACTCCGTGGTGTCCACCACCGGCCCGGACGGCTCCACCCGCAGCGTGTGCCCGACGCCGTAGGTGAAGGCGTACTTCATCGGATAGAACGTCGACTGGCGCCACGCCGGCCCGCCATTCTCGGTCGTCATCGGCGCGATCACGTTGACCAGCTGGGCGAAACACGCCATCGTCACCCGGTCGGCGCGCCGGAGCAGGCTGTTCAGCAGCGAACCGACGACCACCGCATCGGCGAGGGAGTACTCGTCCTGGTAGAGCGCGGGCGCCTCCACCCACTCCCGTTCGTCACCACGCTCGTGGTACCACACGTTCCACTCGTCGTAGGACAGGTTGATCGTCTTCTTGCTCCGCACCTTCGCCTTGACGTAGTCGCAGGTGGCGATGACCGACTCGATCATCTGGTCCATGTCGACACCGGAGGCGAGGAAGCTCGCGAAGTCGCCGTCCTTCGGCCGGTAGTACGAGTGGAGCGAGACGTAGTCGACGACGTCATACGTGTGCTCGAGGACCTCCGCCTCCCACGAACCGAACGTCGGCATCCGCCGACTGGAGCTCCCACAGGCGACCAACTCGAGGTCGGGGTCGACCAGACGCATGGCGTGTGCGGTCTGCTGGGCCAGGATTCCGTAGTCGCGCGCGTTCTTGTGCGCGATCTGCCATGGGCCGTCCATCTCGTTGCCCAGGCACCAGATCCTGATGTTGTGCGGGTCCTTCGCCCCGTGCGACACGCGCAGGTCCGACCAGTAGCTCCCGCTCGGATGATTGCAGTACTCCACCAGCGCCGTGGCCGCGTCGACGCCGCGGGTGCCGAGGTTGACCGCCATCATCGGCTCGACACCGGCCTTGCGACACCAGGCCGCGAACTCGTCGACGCCGACCTCGTTGGTCTCGATCGTCTTCCACGCGAGGTCGAGTTTGCGCGGACGCTGGCCCTTCGGCCCGATCGCGTCCTCCCATGTGTAGCCGGACACGAAGTTGCCGCCCGGATAACGGACCGTGCTCACTCCGAGCTCGCGAGTGAGGTCGAGGACGTCCGTACGAAAACCGTCCGAGTCGGCGTCCGGGTGGTCGGGTTCGTAGATCCCGCCGTAGACGCACCGGCCGAGGTGCTCGACGAACGAGCCGCGTACGCGTGGGTCGACCGGACCGATCGCGAACGCCGGATCAAGGGAGAGGGTTGCCTGCTTCACGTTCTTCCTTCCACGCCGAGACTTCGGTCGAAGGGGGGCGTTGACGTCACCGACACGCGATCGTAGCCTGAGCGTCGATATGACGCACATTGTTCGACATATCGAACATTCGAAATGTCGGGCCGGGCGCTCTATCATCACTGCGCTGCAACACCTCGGGGGATCGAGCACCGTTCGCTGGTCGTTGGTCGCTGATCGCCCCACCGACGACGGACGGCACAGGTTCGCAAGAAGAGACGTCGGTCGATCGGATGGAGGTGGGTCACACCGTGTCCTCACCCAGCCCCGCACGTTCGGGCCAGCCAGGGGCCGGCGGACGGCACAGCAGGCGTGCTCTGCTGCGCTCCGCCGGTGTCCTCGCCGCCGGCGCCATGGCAGGAGGCCTCACCAGCTGCGGCGGGGTGCGCTCCGGCTTCACCGGGTCGCCCCCAGGCTCCAACGTGCTCACGTACTGGAACCTCCTCGGCGGCGGCGATGGCGTACGCATGAAGGACATGGAGGCCGTCTACCAGAAGGCGAATCCCGACGTCGACCTGGAAGCCGTCACCCTCACGTGGGGGAATCCGTACTACACGAAGCTCTCCCTCGCCACCCTCGGCGCGCAGCCGCCGGACGTCGCGATCTCCCACCTGACCCGGGTTCCCACCCTCGTCAACGCCGGCTTGCTGCAGCCCTTCGCGCCCGAGGACCTCGCCCGGCACGGCATGGAGCCGGACAAGTTCGTCCAGCGGGCGCTCGAGCGTTCGATGGTCAATGACCAGCTTTATGCGATTCCGTTGGATACGCACCCCTTCGTGATGTTCTACAACACCGACATCTGCGAAAAGGCCGGGCTCCTCGACACCGACGGTGAACTCGCCTCGGTCGACGGCGAGGACGCGTTCATCGAGGCGCTCTCCAAGGCCAAGGAGGTCACCGGGACGTGGGGTGGTGCGGTTGCCACCATCGCCGACATCGCGACCCCGTGGCGGTTCTTCTTCAGCCTCTACGGCCAGCTCGGCGGGAAGCTGCTGATGGGCAGCTCGCCGGACGAGATTCTCGAGGACGACAAGGCGATCCAGGCGGCCACGCTCATGCGCCGGCTCACCGTAGAAGAAAAACTCATGCCGACCGACATCGACTACGGCGGCGCCGTCGCGCTCTTCGCCAACGGCCGCTCGGGATTCTTCTTCCAGGGCGAGTGGGAGGTCTCGACCTTCGTCGACGCCAAGATGCCGTTCAGCATGGCGAGATTCCCGAACCTCATGGGCGGGACGTACGCCGTGCAGGCCGACTCCCACTCGTTCGTCATCCCCAGCAAGGAACCGCTCGAACGCGACCGGATCGACCTCATCTTCGGCTTCATTCGTTCGATGCTCGACCAGGGCCTCACCTGGGGTGCGGGTGGGCACATCCCCACCTGGCTGCCCGTCCAGGAAAGTGCCGAGTACAAGGCGATCAAGCCGCAGTCGAACTACGCCGACGTCGCCGAGAGTGCCGTCTACGACCCCCCTGCGTGGTTCTCCGGCTCCGGCTCGAACTTCGAGGCCGTCTGTGGCTCCGCCCTCGGCGGCGTGCTGTCCGGCCGCACCGCTCCCGAGGCGGCGGTCGAACAGATGAAGAGGGGTGTCAGCAAGCTCGCACGAACCGCGTCACCGCTCTGAGCGTTTTCGCTTCCGCCAGCTCCACCGAACGCACCACCAAGAATCACCTCTCAACCAGGTCAGGAGGTCTCGTGGGCACCGCGACCATCGCTCCCCGGACCGCGGACGAACCAACCACGGCTTCGGGCGGCGGGCGCCGTCAGTCGGCACGTGCCGGGTTCGGGTTCCTAGCGCCGTTCCTGCTTCTCTACGTGCTGTTCCTGGTCGGGCCGAGTTTGTACGGCCTGGTGATGAGCTTCTTTCACACCAGCCTCGTCAAGAGTGGCCTGGGCAGCTTCGCCGGTCTCGCCAACTACGCCGAAGCGTTCCGGACCCCGGAGTTCTGGGCGTCGCTCTGGCACACGGTGTGGTTCACCATTCTCACCACGCCACCACTGGTCATCCTGGCGCTGGCGTTCGCGCTTCTCGCCGACCGGGTTGTCCGCGGACGCTGGTTCTTCCGGCTGGTGTTCTTCGCGCCGTACGTCCTCCCCTCCGCGGTCATCGCGCTGATCTGGTCCTGGATCTACACCCCGGACATCGGTTCCCTCAGCGGTTGGCTCACCACAGCGGCGGGCTGGTTCGGTGTCGAGTTCACCCCACCGGTCTGGCTCGGTGACCCCAACTGGGCGATGATCTCGGTCGCGGCGGCGACGGTGTGGTGGACCATCGGGTTCAACTTCGTTCTCTATCTCGCCGGACTCCAGGACATCCCACGTGAGCTGTACGAGTCGGCGAGCATCGACGGCGCCAGCGCGTGGCAGCAGATGACCCGGATCACCGTGCCGCTGCTCGGGCGGACGACCACACTGGTCGCGGTGCTCCAGATCATCGCCTCGTTGAAGATCTTCGACCAGATCTACCTGATGACCGCCGGTGGTCCTGACTTCAGCACGCGGCCGGCGATCCAGTACATCTACGACGTGGGCTTCACCGACTACCGGGTCGGCTACGCCTCGGCGGTATCCATGGTGTTGTTCGCCCTCATCCTCGTCGTGTCGCTGGTGTGGTTCACAATCATGCGGCGCCAGGAAAGGGAGGTCTGACGATGACAGCCCTCGAGACCCCGACCAGTGGACCCGGCGGAGCGGTCGCCGCGGCACCACCTCCGCCGAAGGGGACCTTCACCCGGGCGCGGTTGTTCAACGGCGTCTGCATCGGCGTGCTGATCGCCTTCGCCCTGCTGTGGGTGGTGCCGCTGCTGTGGGCGGTCGACACCTCGCTCAAGCCCGAGGGCGAGACCACGAAGGTCCCCGTCACGTGGCTGATCGACAGCCCGACCATCGAGGCGTACACCAAGGTCATCGGAGCCGGCAACCTCCTGCAGTGGTACGCCAACTCCGCGATCATCTCGACCATCATCGCCACGATGGCCGTCGTCGTGGGAAGCATGGCCGGTTTCGCCTTGTCCCGGATCCGTTTCCGGGGCAGCAACGCGGTGTTCTGGTTCATCCTCGCCGGCATCATGATTCCTGGCGAGGCGTTGATCGTCCCGTTGTTCCGGGAGTTCTCGGCGGTGGGCGCGATCGACACGTACTGGGCGGTCATCCTGCCGCAGATCCCGGTACCCATCGCGGTGTTCATCTTCAAGCAGTTCTTCGACGGCATCCCGCGGGAGCTGGAGGAAGCCGCCCTGGTCGACGGGGCCAGCCGGTTCCGGATCTACGCGCAGCTGTTCGTACCGCTCTCCCGTCCGGCGATCTCGGCGGTGGCGATCTTCACCTTCGTCTGGTCGTGGAACAACTTCCTGTGGCCGCTGCTGGTGTTGACCAGCAACCCGCTGATGACCCTGCCGGTGGGCCTTGCCACCGTGTCCAGTGCGTACGGAATCCAGTACGCACAGATCATGGCATCGGCGGTGCTCGGAGCCCTGCCACTGATGGTGGTGTTCCTGCTGTTCCAGCGCCGGATCGTCGAGGGTATCGCCAGGACCGGCCTCAAGGGCTGACCCGGGAGGACCGGGCCGAGCTCGCCCGCACGGTCAGGTGGGGCGCGAGTCGGGTCGCGGGTGGCACCGTGTCGTCCTGGTCCAGCTTGGCCAACGCCAGGTCGACCGCGCGTCGACCTACCTCGTCGGCGGGGAGGGCGACGCACGACAGGTCCAGGCGCGCGGCCAACTCGTCGGGGCAGATCGCGACGACCGAGACGTCGTCGGGCACCCGCCGGTCGCGCTCCCGGAGTGCCGCGAGCGCCGACTCGATCACCGACTCGTTGTGGATGACCAGGCCGGTCACGTCGGGCTGTGCCCGTAGCAGGTCGTCAATGACCGCGAACGCGGCCTCCCGCGTCGGCTCGCAGGCGCGTGACTCCACGAGGATCCCGTGCTCCGCCGCCGCGACGGTCACGCCGCCCGCTACCCGGCTGGCGAAACCAGTGCCCCGCGCATAGACCGCCGGCGGACTCCCGACGACGCCGATCCGGCGGTGCCCGAGGTCAGCGAGATGCTCCACGCACGCCTCCCCGGCGGCGGTGAAGTCGAGGTCGAGACAGGTGAGACCGGCTGCATCGGTGGGGAAGCCGATGAGGACGCAGGGGGTACGCAGCGACCGGACCAGCGGCACGCGTACGTCGTTCAGCTCGACGTCCATGACGATGATCGCGTCGGCCAGTGCACTCGCCTCCACCCGGCGCAGCCCGCGTTCGCCCTCGTCCTGCGTCAGCAGCAGCACGTCGTGGTCGACCTCGCGGGCGCGGCTGACGACGGCGGTGACGAACTGCATGAGAACCGGGACGTGGACGCCGGTACGCAGCGACGCCACCAGGGCGAGAATGTTACTCCGCTTGCTGGCAAGGGCTCGTGCCCCCGCGTGCGGGTGGTATCCCAATGCCTGGATGCTCGCGTGGACGCGCCGCTGGGTCTCGGGCGAGATCGGGCGTTTGCCGCTGAGGACGTACGACACCGTGCTGGCGGACACCTTGGCGTGTCGAGCGACATCCACGATCCCGACCATGGCCACCCCTGCTGTTGCTCACCACGAGGTTGCTGCTGACGATGCTGTTCGACCGCAAGGTCGAAGCGATTCGACCTCGCATTGTATGCAAGCACACCGCAGGCGTGGCAATCTACGGATGGCCGCAATCGCCAGCCGCGCAGGAGAAGTCAGTCCGACTGGGACACTCTCGCCGGCGCATTGCCAGGGCCGTCGTGGTCGTCCTGGTCGTCGTGGTCGTCGTGGTGGTCATGGACCTCCGCCCGGCTGATCGCGGGCGAGACCAGCATCCACACCGTCGTCGCGGCCACGCAGCCGAAACAGACCACGCCAACCACCCCGAGGCCGGCCACACCGACGAAAACGCCGAACGCCGCGATCCCCAACGGTGTCATCGCACTGGACACGACCGTCACCACACTCTGGACGCGGCCGAGCACGTCCGGCCGCGTCTCGGTCAGGAGCAGGCCGCTGAGAATCGCGTTGCAGGGACCGAGACAGAACGACCACCAGGCCGCGGCGGCACAGACCGTCAGCATGTCGGTGGCGAAGATCAGCCCGCCGAAGCCGGGGATGCCGGCGGCGATCCAGAGCGCGAGTCCGAAGCCGGCGCGTTTCGGCGCCTCGACGATCGCACCGAGCAGACCGCCCGCGATCAGCCCGCCGGCCAGGAATCCCGCCACCAGGCCGTAACCGGACGGGCCCCAACCTGCGTCCTGTGCCTTGAGGACGACGCCGATCGTCTCGACCGGAATGGCCACCATGTTGAGGATCAGCGTGATGACGGCCAGCCCGCGAATCAGCGGATGCCCTACGACGTAACGGAGTCCGTCTGTCAAGGCCTCCTTGACGCCGGTGTCCCACTTCGGTCGCACGATCATGAATCGCGGACGTACGAACAACAGGATCGCGAAGCAGACCAGGAACGTCGTACCGTTGACGAACGCCGCCAACGCGAATCCGCCGGCGGCGACCAGGACACCGCCGGCGGCGCGTCCCAACGCCTCCGAGACACTGCGGGTGAACTGCCGGACGGCGGCGCCCCGCGGAAGTTCGGCGTGCGGCAACAGCGCCGCGAGATAGCTGTTCGCCGACGGTAGGTAGAACGCATCGATGGTGCCGAAGGCCAGCCCGAGGGTGATGAGCAGCCACGCGGCGGGTGGTTCGCCACCTGCGGTGAGGCCGGCGCCGACAAGAGCCGTCGCGCCGGCCAGGACGTCGGCCGCCAGCATGACCCGCCGTGGCCCCCGCAGGTCCGCCACCACGCCGCCGACCAGCATGAACACCGCGCGGGGAATGCCGGTGGCGGCGAGGACGATGCCGGTGAGTTTCGGATCGCCGAGTTGGGCCGCCGACCAGCCGACGGCGATCATCCAGACGTTGTCGCCCACGTAGCTGAGGCCGCGGGCGACGATGTAGCCAACGAAGCGTGGGTCCGCTCGTCGCATCAAGGCTGTCTGCATCGATCGTCCCTCCTACTCCGCAGTCGCCTGGTGCTCATGCAAGTTGCGCGGTGCTGTGACGCTCGTGATCGGTGATGCTCGTGACGCTCGTGACCGGTGGCGTTTCATGATCACCGGGGGCCGCTCGGGCCTGGCCGCTTCCGGCATGCCTCGATGGGGCCTATTTGTCCGACCGTAACCACAGTATGCGATCTTCTGTGTACTGAACGCCAGTTTTGCGGTGCTCGGCGCGGCCTCGGGTCGGCACCCGGCGCTGTGTGTCCACGAACCATGCCACGGCCGGCCGGCGGAATACGTCAGATGTCTATGCTGTCGGCTGGCAGGCCAGTGTGCTTCGTTACGCGCGCCTGGCGGTGACCGAGCCTCGAAGGAGCAGGGGATGTCAGAGCAGCCGACACCCAGCCAGGACGCACCCGTCCCCACGGCGTCAACGCACCCGGAACCTCTCCGCAGCCGGACCTGGTTCGGCGCGACCGGACGGTCCGGCATGACCCACCGTTCGTGGATGCGCAACCAGGGCTTCGGGCCTGACGTGTTCGACGGCCGGCCGGTGATCGGGATCGCCACCACCTGGTCGGAGCTCGCGCCCTGCAACTCCCACCTGCACCGCGTCGCCGAAGCCGTCAAGCGCGGTGTCTGGCAGGCCGGTGGGTTCCCGCTGGAGTTCCCGGCGATGGCGCTCGGCGAGACGATGCTGCGGCCGACCGCGATGTTCTACCGCAACCTCCTCGCCATGGAGGCGGAGGAGTTGATGCGCGCCAACCCGATGGACGGCGTCGTCCTCCTCTCCGGCTGCGACAAGACCACACCGGGCCTGCTGATGGCCGCGTCGTCGGTCGACATCCCCGCCATCATGGTGACCGGCGGTCCGATGCTGAACGGCAAGTACCGCGGGGAGGACGTCGGATCCGGTACGCATGTGTGGAAGTTCGAAGCCGACCTCAAGACCGGCAAGATGACGCAGGAGGAGTGCTACTTCGCCGAGGGATGCATGGCCCGGTCAAACGGCCACTGCATGACGATGGGTACGGCGTCGACGATGGCCTGTGTGGCCGAGTCTCTTGGCATGCAGCTACCCGGGTCCGCCACCTGGCCAGCGGTCGACTCCCGCCGCTACGAGGTCGCGCAGAGCGCCGGCCAGCGGATCGTCGCCATGGTGCACGAGGAGCTGCGACCGAGCCAGATCCTCACCAGGGCGGCGTTCGAGAACGCCATCCGCGCCAACGCGGCCATCGGTGGCTCGACCAACGCGATCGTGCACCTGCTCGCGTTGGCCGGCAGACTCGGCGTACAGCTCGATCTCGACGACTTCGACAGTCTGGCGCGGCCGGTGCCGACGCTGGTCAACCTGATGCCGTCCGGGAAGTACCTCATGGAGGACTTCTGCTACGCAGGCGGTCTGCCGGTCGTGTTGCGTGAGCTCGCCGACGGTGGGCTGCTGCGGAACGACCAGATCACCGTGACCGGGCGCAGCATCGGCGAGAACAACGCCGACGCCGAATGCTTCAACCGGGACGTGATCTACGCGTTGGACGAGCCGTTCCAGCCGCCCAACACGGGCACCGCCGTGTTGCGCGGCAACCTCGCGCCGAACGGTGCCGTCATCAAGCAGTCGGCCGCGTCGCCGGCGTTGCTCAAGCACGAGGGACGGGCACTGGTCTTCGACTCGCCGGAGGACTACAACGCGGTCTCGGACGACCCGGACATGGACGTCGAAGCTTCCGATGTGCTGGTGATCCGGTACTCCGGGCCGAAGGGCTATCCGGGCATGCCCGAGGTCTCCAACGTGCCGCTGCCGACGAAGCTGCTGAAGGCCGGCGTCACCGACATGGTGCGGATCTGCGACGGGCGGATGAGCGGGACGGGGTACGGCACGGTAGTGCTGCACGTGTCGCCCGAGGCGGCCGTCGGGGGACCGTTGGCGTTGGTGCGTACCGGCGACCGGATCGTGCTCGACGTACCTGCCCGCACGCTCACCGTCGACGTGTCCGACGCGGAGCTCGCACGCCGCCGTGCGGAATGGACACCGCCGGAGCAGAAGTACACGAGCGGGTACGCCTGGCTCTACACCCAGCACGTGCTCCAGGCCCACGAAGGCGTCGACTTCGACTTCCTTCGCGGCTCGCGCGGACACGCAGTCCCGCGGGAGTCCCACTAGCCTGCCCGGTTTGGAGCAGGGCGCCCCTCATCCAACCGCCATTTGGAGCAGGGCGCCCCTCATCCCATAGGTTCGCAGCAAGGGACCCCCCACCCAACCGCCGCCGGCATCAACGCGCCCCGACCCCCGCACCAGTTTTGGAGCAGGGCGCCCCTCATCCAACCGGCCGGCTGAGCTTCTGTTCCCGTCAGCGGCCGCAGCCGCCGTCCTTGTCGGGGCGTACGCCTGGCTTCGCGACGTCGATGGTTCCCTTGTACGCATAGGGATCCTCGCCCGCCACCATCTCGATGTCGCGGAAGTCCCACTTGGCGACGTGCATGCCGTCCGGCACCTGGTGCCACGGCAGCAGCGACTCCGCACTCATGTAGTGGTTGGCGAGCGCCCGCCGGCCGTGCCAACCCGGGGACGACCCCGGACCCCGAGAGGCGTGTCGGCCGGTGTTCGGCAGCGAGCGGTGCAGCAGGTAGCCGTTGAAGATCACCGCCGAGCCGGCCGGAATCTCCACCGGAACCGCGTCCTCGTCACGGTGGGGAAAGTCGTACAGCTCGACCGTACAGTCGAACCGCTCGTCGTCCTGGTCACGGTCGGGGTAGATCACTCCGCGCCGGTGCGACCCGGGCAGCACCCACAGGCAGCCGTTCTCGATCGTC
>JBOHED010000242.1:0-7221 GCA_050700915.1 Actinopolymorphaceae bacterium
CCCGCGGATACCCGGTCGGCCATCCGCGGGCGGGCATGCTGCGACACCGGTCGCTGATCGCCAAACGACCGCTCGGATGCGAAGACTGGCTGCACACACCAGCAGCGGTCGACCGGGTGCTCGCAGCCTTTGCGGAGCTACGCCCGTTGACCTCCTGGCTTGCGACCTATGTCGCCGGCAACCGGTGAGCGGACCGGCCTCCCGGTCTCCCGGCTCGTCCGTACCGATACGACACCCAGCTGGTACCACCACGCATGCGCATACGTCGACATGAAATGGCCCCGTGCCGCCGGCAACTCCAGGCGTTCAATCGCCGATGCTCTGGCGACCGTCACGCCAGCACTCCTGAAAGAGGGAACCGCGCCGCCGGACCGCAAGCTGCTCCGCCGTGCGCTCTATCAATGGTCCTTCAACACCGCTGCACGCAGGCGGGGTGGACCACCGCAGGACTGTGAACGCGTGGTCCGCTGGCTCGAGGGGTACACGCTATCGCTGTCCGAGCTGGATGATCCAAGCGTCGTACGGCGAGCCCTCGACATGCTCGCGACCAAACAGGACGGCACGCCGACCGCCGCGACGACCCTGATGCGGAAACGAGCAATGTTCTACAACTCGATGGAGTACGCCGTCGAGCTGGGACACCTCACCGGGAACCCGCTTCAGCGTGTCAAGTGGACCGCGCCCAAAGTGGCCGAAGCGATTGACCCGCGGGTCCTGATCGACCGCAGGCGGGTGGAGGACATCCTCACCGCAATGACCAAGCTTGACGGGATAGGCCCGCGGTTGGTGGCGTTCTTCGGGTGCATGTACTACGCCGCCATGCGGCCGGCCGAGGTCGCCGACCTACGTGCGTCCGACATCACGCTGCCGCCTCTGGTCTGGTCAGATGAGGAGCAGCGACACGTCGAGCCTGGTACGTGGGGAGATCTGCACCTGAGCCACTCGTCTCCGGCCCTGAGCCCGGCGTGGAACGAGAGCGGCAAGAGGCGTGAGTCCAGGCAGCTGAAGCACCGCGCCAAGGGTGACGTGCGGGTTGTCCCGTGCCACCCACGGCTTGTGGAGCTGCTCCGCCGCCACATCGCCGAGTTCGGCACGGCCTCGGACGGACGCCTGTTCCGGAGCATGTACTTCAACCGACCGCTGTCCGAAGGCACCTACCCGCAGGTGTGGCGCAGGGCGCGGGCTGCCGCTCTGAGCGAAGCCGAGGCAGCGTCCACACTCGCGCTACGGCCATACGACCTGCGGCACGCCTGCGTCACCACCTGGCTCAATGCCGGCGTCGACCCCGCGCAGGTCGCCGAATGGGCAGGTCACAGCGTCGCAGTGCTGCTCCGCGTCTACGTCCGCTGCATCACCGGACGCGACGAGATCGCTAAGAAGCGCATCGAGGAGGCGCTTCGGCTCGACAATGCATGAGATGCTGCTACGGCCGTCGCCGATTCATAGGCGGTGGTGTTCCGGCGCAGTTCCCGGCTGATCATGGACGGTGATCGGCCCAGCTGCGCGGCGATGTCCGGACCGCCGCACGGTACGGTGACGGACCGGATAGGGGGGCCATGCGTACGCCGCGACGCACCGTCGATCTGGACACCGACGACGAGCTCCCGATACCTCGCGGATCTCCACAGCCGCCGCGGCTTCAGCTACGGGCACGGGTCCGTCGAGGACGCCTTCGCCAGCGTCCAACTGCAGCTGGACTCCACAATCGTCACCGAACGCGCCTGGTGTCACGACACCCTCGAGACGTCCCGGAGCTAAAGACACGGGTCGCGACGCCGACCGCGACGCCCGCGCGGTCGAGATCGAGGATGAGTCCATGACCAGCGACTGGTACACGTTTCGGGCACACCAGGCCAACGACCAGTTGGCCTGCTGGAGATCGCCGATCTGGGTGGAGGATTGAGATGGCACGGCCGACCGTCGCACTGATCGTGACCTCTTATTTCGATGCGTCGCACGCCGACGTGCTCGGGACGCGGCTGATCGAGGGCTACGAGTGGGGAGGCGAGCACGTCGTCTCCCGCGCCGAGGTCGTCTCCATGTACCTCGAGCAGCTCGGCGGCCACGTGCGCAAGGACTACCGCCCGGACATCGGCGTCCAGATCGCCGATCGGAACGAGGTCCCCCGCTACCCCACCGTCGCCGAGGCGATCGGCCGTGGGAAGCCCGGTGTCAACGTCGACGGGGTCGTCATCATCGGCGAGCACGGCGACTACGAGCGCAACGAGTTCGGCCAGACCCTCTATCCGCGGCGGCGGCTGTTCGACGCGGCCGTATCCACGATGATCGGAGCCGGCCGTACGGTGCCCGTCTTCAACGACAAACACCTAGCCTGGTCGTTCGCGGACGCGCAGGCGATGGTCGACACCGGTCGGCGATTGGGAATCCCGCTGCTGGCCGGCTCGACGATACCGCTGGCATGGCGCATCCCGACTGGTACGCAGTGGCCCCTCGGCGCACCGATGACAGGTGCAGTAGCACTTGGGTACGGATCGACTGAGGGGTACGGCTTCCATACCCTCGAGGGCCTGCAGTGTCACGTGGAGCGCCGGGCCGGCGGCGAGTCCGGCGTGTCGGCCGTACAAGCGCTGTCCGGTCCCGCAGCGGCAGAGGCCTGCAACAACGGCACCGTCGATCCCGACCTGCTGGCCCAGGCGCTTTCCCGGTTCGACCTGACCCCGGAGCAGGAGGAGCAGGCGCGGCGCAGCATCGATGATGTCTTTCTCGTGGAGTACACCGACGGGCTCCGCGCGGCCGCCGTCCACTTCGACGAGGTGATCCGCAACTTCGGCGCCGCCTGCCGGGGACCGGACCAGGAGATGTCCTGCCAGACGTGGCTGCAGGGTGACCCGCACGGGCACTTCATCTTCCTGGATCGCCAGATCGAGTCCATGCTGCTGTTCGGCGTACCGCCGTACCCCATCGAGCGCACCCTGCTCACCACCGGCATTCTCGACGCCGTCATGCACTCCCGGCACGACAGCGGGGTTCGCCGCGAGACGCCCGAGCTGACCATCGGATACCAACCGGCGGATGGGGTTCCCGACACGGGAATCGAGCTGCCGCTCGGGGTCACCGCCGCCAGCGGTACCAGCGTCACGACCCCGATCACCCACAAGAGAGCGCCGTGACCTGGCCCGTTCGTCAGTCCCTTCAGAACCCGTTCGGCAGCATCGTGGTGTTCGTCAAGTCGTCAAGGAACCGCATCCGCAGGGCGTCATCCGTGCGATCCCGTTCCTCGGATTCCATGTCGAAGCTCGGGACGGGGTGCCAATGCCTTGGCTCGGGCGAGCAGGGTCGACCTCCAGCTCATCGACGCATCCCCGCCAGGTAGCTGCTCGTCATCCAGTGGCGCCCAGCCGCTGCGAAGACTGCAGGTCTCCGTGGTCACCGCGAGCGTCACCACCGACTCACATCCGCCGACCGTTGACGAGATCAGTTGATCATCCACCACCGCCGCGCCGCGGCGAAACCTCGCCGCGTATTTGCCGCAGACCACCGCTGGGAGCCGGGGACGGCCGGACGTGGCCGGACAGCCGGCCACACCAGTGATCACGCATCGTTGCAGGTCAGCGGGCGTTTTCGAGCCTGGCGGAGGGCGTGGGATTCGAACCCACGTGGCGGGGGGTTACCCCGCCTAGCGGTTTTCAAGACCGCCGCACTAGGCCACTATGCGAGCCCTCCTGACCTACGGGTTCACGCCGAGAGCCCGGCCCGATGAAGCCGCTCTGCCCGTGATCTGCCCGCAGGTGAGCCTCCGCCCATGGGGGAGGCTCCGCCCAGCCATTCTCCCATTCGGCCCCTTCGTTCCCCGAGCGTGGTCTCCACTCGGGCCGCGCAACCAGGGCTCGCCGTCCGCGTTCCGATCGCCCCACCTAGCCGGCGAGGTCGTCGGACCGGCCCGCGGCGAGTCGGGACCACTGCGCCGTTGGCCGTCCGTCGGTCCGGAACTGTTCACCGGCGGTGGCGTACGACTGGGGCCAGCCGGTCGGCGAGTCCTCCCAGGTCTCCTGGCGGCCGTACACCGTGAGGTCGAGCAGGTGATAGCTGGAGGCACCGGCTTCGGTGCCGCGGCCGGTCGACCAGTACGTCTCGAAGACCCGGTTACCGTCGCGCAGGTAGCAGAGATAGCCGCCGAAGTGGCGCCCCGCGAGCAACGCATCGGCGGCGTCGCGCGCCGAGTACCACGGCATCTCCCAACCCATGAAGTCCCGGTAGCGGGCACTTTCGGCGTACGGACCCTGGCAGAACGTCGCGTACGTCACGTCGCGGCTGTGCAGATAGGACAGCTCCCGCGCGTGCCCGGTGAAGAACGTACAGCCCTCGCACTGCTCGGCCGCAGGCTTGCCGTCATGCCACATGTGGAGGTACGCGATCAGCTGCCGGCGCCCCTCGAACGCATCGACCAGCGGCACCGCGCCCTGCGCGCCCACCAGCGCGACCTGTGAGTCCACCTCGATCATCGGCAGCCGCCGCCGAGCGGCGGCGATCGCGTCGCCCTCCCGGGTATGCGCCTTCTCCCGCACCAGTACGCGGTCGATTTCGGCCTGCCAAGTAGCTCGGTCGACGATCTCAGGCACGGGGTACGTGCTGTCTGCTGTCATAGCGTCACCCTTTCCTGCTTCGGCCGGCCGCCTCGCCGACTCTCAGAAAGGGTGACCCGCCGGACGCCCGAAACTCGTCGCTACAGCCGGAGACAGCCCTCAGATTCCATCCCGCATCATCCGGGGTCAGCTGTTAGCCTCCGCAGCCGAAGGCGACGAACCTTTGTCGGTACGTACGAAGGAAGAGGATGACGGACTCGCCCGGAACCCCCAGTCCCGCCTTGACGGCCGCCGCGCCGCGGCTCCGTGAGCTGGGCGGTGTCGACGCAGCGGCGGGAAGCGGTGACCACCCGTCATGACACAGGAATCTCCGCGACCTCGAGTCATCGTGATCACCGGCATCATGGCGGCGGGAAAGTCGACGGTCGCGCAACGGCTGGCCGAACGCCTCGACCCGTCCGTGCATGTACGCGGTGACGTGTTCCGCAGGATGATCGTCTCCGGCGGCGCCGCGATCGTGCCGGAGGGTGGGGCGGCGATGGACGCGGAACTCCGGCTGCGCTACAAGCTCTCCGCCATGGTCGCCGACGAGTACGCCAACGCCGGCTACAGCGCCGTCGTCCAGGATGTCATCCTGGGCGAACATCTCGCCGAGTACGTCGAGTTGGTCGTGACGCGCCCGCTGGCCGTCGTCGTCCTCGCCCCGCGCCCGGAGATTGTCGTGCGGCGAGAGGCCGAACGACCGAAGACCGGCTACGGCGACTGGACCGTGGAGTCGCTCGACACCGCGCTCCGAACGGAGACGCCACGGCTGGGACTCTGGCTCGACACGTCGAACCAGACCGCCGACCAGACGGTCGAGGAGATCCTCACCCGGCTTCCCGACACACTCGTCCCGTGACCGAGTAGCACCGGACCTCGGCTACGGCGTCGCGCAGTCCGCTCTCGCCGCGCGGAATGCCGCCTCGGCCTGGCGGAACGCATCGATGTTGACGGGCGCCTTCTCGTACGCCGCCATCCAGGTGTGCATCGCGACGCCCGGGTCGAGTTGTCCGGCACGGCGGCTGGCCATGGCGGCGAGGTGGGACTGCCACTCGGCGATGGAGTTCCGCCCGGCGGTCAGCGCCTTGGTGGTCTCGTCGCCGAGTTCCCGGCACCGCTCGACGGTCTTCCGTCCCTCGCCTTCCAGGGACTCCACGTCGACGTTCGTGCACACGTCGCGGACCTTCTCGTAAGCGGCCGCGGCCTTCTCGAACAGGCCGACCCGCCCCGGTCCGCGTTCCCGGGTCACTCCCCAGATCGCCTTGGTCTCGGCCTCGGTATTCGTACCGGCCTCGAGGTCGTCCATTGCCTGGATGTGCGCCGCCCAGTCGTCGACGGAGCGGTCGGCCGCCTCGACCGCGTCGACTCCCACCCGCGCCGACGACCGGCACTTCTCCAGCGCCACCGTCGCCGGCCTCTCGTCGCTCGCCGCTTCGACGTCACCATGATCAGGATGGTGATGCGAGGGTTCCGATGCGGTCGGACGGGGCGAGGCGCCGTCGTTTGCCGTGGCCAGCGTCCACCCATCGAATCGGGGCTCGAACAGCAACCAGCCCATTCCCGTCGCACCCGCCACAATCAGGACACTGACCGCTATTGCCAATCCTCGGTTCCGCCTACGATGAGTCGCTTTTCTTCGCCCAGCCACCATTCGCCCAGCCACCAGATTTGCCCTTGCCAGAAAGCGTCCCGTGCTTCCGGCAGGTTAGAGCGTCAACGGGTCGGACAGAAGGCGGAAACCTTCGATAATGAGACGACGAAGCCGCTATTTCGTACCAAACCTGATCGTTGTGGAATGGCTTTTTTGTCAGCGCCCTAACGAGTACCCGGAAAGGATCGGCCCCGTTGCGGAACTTCTGTCGAAATGACCAGAACTACCCCAGCCGGGCCGTGATGGGTGTATTCAGCCGCGTACGAAAAGATCAACAAACAACGGCAGGTGGTCCGACGCGTCGGTGGCGACGACCTCGGCCCGGTCGAAGGTGATGTCTGGAGAGCCGAGCACGTAGTCGATCCGGCGGTTCGGTGTGTCGACCGGAATGGTGAAGCCGTCACCGACCCCGACCTCGGCCCACGCGTCGTCGTACACCTCCGTCAGCGTGCCGATCTCCGGTGTACCGGGGACGGCGTTGAGGTCGCCGACGAGCATGGTCCGACGCGGGTCGTCGCCGAGCAGGTCGACGATCGCTGCCGCCTGCGCCTCACGTTCGAGGTTGTCGTTGTGCTGCAGGTGGGTGGTGGCGAAGCGCACCTGGACGCCGCGGATCTTGGTGGTGGCGACGAGCAGGCCGCGCTGTTCGTGGTCGCCGAACCTGGGCAGGTGGGTGTTGGACCAGGACGTGAGCGGGAAGCGGGACAGGATCGCGGTGCCGTACTGCCGGCGTTCCTGCCCGGGCTCGGCCGGGTCGAGGTCGAGGTTGGCGCCGTAAACGGCGTGCATGTCCAGCCGTTCGCCGAGTTCGCGTGCCTGGTCGGCGAAGTCACTGCGTTCGCTCCAGTGCCTGTCGACCTCCTGCAGGCCGATGATGTCGGCGTGCATCGAGGTGAGGACCTTTGCCGTGTGGGCGAGGTCGAGCACATCGTCCGGCCCGGCGGCGTGGTGGATGTTGAAGGTGGCGGCCCGGACCTTGACCCA
>JBOHED010000243.1:0-2269 GCA_050700915.1 Actinopolymorphaceae bacterium
GTCACGAGGTCGGACAGCGGATAGCCGGTCGACCCGTCCGCGTACCGCCCACCCGCCGGCGACACGAACAGCTCGATCCTGTTGGTGTGCATGTGCCCGTGCCCCTTCAGGACCGCGGTCTGAGCAGATAGGTCGAGCCGGGTCGGGTGTCGAAGACGGCGACGCCAGGCTCCGGCCGGTCGACGTCGACCGGCCTGCCGGCCACGACGACATCGACGGGATGGGAGGTCCGGACGGTCACCGACCGGCCGAGCAGGGAACGGACCCGGGCCCCGTCCAACCCACCGTCCTTCCAGGACAGGTCCACCTCGAAGCCGCCCTGCGCGCGTAGGCCCGCAACGTGTCCGACAGGCCAGGCCGCCGGCAGCGCCGGCAGCAGCGCGAGCTCGCCCGAGTGGCTCTGCAGCAGCATCTCGATCATGCCGCGCAGGCCGCCGAAGTTGCCGTCGATCTGGAACGGCGGATGCAGGTCGAACAGGTTCGGCGCCGTCTTGCCCGGAGACAGCAGGGCCCGCAGCCGGTCGTACGCACCCACCGGATCCAGCAGCCGCGCCCAGAAGTTGATCCGCCAGGCGAGCGACCACCCGGAGGTGCCGGGGCCACGCAGCTCCAGCGAACGCCGGGCGGCCGCCGCCAGTTTCGGGCGTACGACGTGGGGTGATCTGCTCGCTCGGGAACAGCCCGTAGAGGTGCGAGACGTGCCGGTGCTGGATGAGCCGGCTCTCCTCCCAGTCCTCCAGCCACTCCTGGAGCTGGCCGGCCGCTCCGACCTGGTTGGGTGCGAGCCGCTCCCGCGCGGCCCGCGTCCTGTCGGCGAACTCAGCGTCCTCGCCGAGCAGGTCGGCGGTCGCCGCGTACGTCTCGAACAGGTCGCGCAGGATCTGCATGTCCATCGTGGGACCGGCGCAGATGCTGACGTTCTCGTCGTCGATGTCGTGGTGGCCGATCTCCGGTGAGTGGGAGGGGTTCGTGACGAGCCAGCCGGTCTTCGGATCCTCCATCAGGGTGTGGAGGAAGAACTCCACCGCACCGCGCATGACGGGGTAGTGCCGCCGCAGCGTGTCGACGTCGCCGGTGTACTGGTAGTGGTCCCAGAAGCTCAGCGAGAGCCAGGCGCCGCCGGTCGGCCAGACGCCGTAGAACGCGAAGTCGACCGGGGCGCTTCCCCGCCAGCCGTCGGTGTTGTGGTGGGCTACCCAACCGGGCGCTCCATACATCACTTGCGCGGTTCGCGCGCCGGACTCGGCCAGCTCGTCGATCATCGTGAGCAGCGGGTCGTAGCACTCGATCAGGTTGGCGGGCCCGGCCGGCCAGTAGTTCATCTGGCAGTTGATGTTGAGCGTGTACTTCGACTGCCAGGCAGGGAGCATGTCCTGGTTCCACAGGCCCTGGAGATTGGCCGGTTGGCCCGGGCGGCGTGAGGACGAGAGCAGCAGGTAACGTCCGAACTGGAAGTACAGCGCCGCCAAGTGCGGGTCGAGCCCCTCGCGGAACAGCGGAATCCGTTCGTCCGTGGGTAGCGCCGCCGCGTCGGACGTACCGAGATCGATCCGCACCCGGCCGAAGAATCGCTGGTAGTCGGCGACGTGGGCACCACGAAGCCGGCCGTACGCCTTGCCGGTGGCGGCGTCGAGCGGTCCGGCGGCGCCGGCCTTCTCGTCGCCACTGACGTCGAGGTAGTCGACGTAGCTGGTCCCGATCGAGACCAGCAATGTCACCGCGTCGGCGTCCTCGACGACCAGCCGACCGCCTGTCGTGGAGACCCGCCCACCGTCGGCGCGGGCGCGGGCGAGGGTGCGGAACCGCACCGAACCGGTGAGGCCCTCGGCGTCGCCACTCACGCCGTCGAGCGCGAGCGTCCGGTCGTCGACGGCCGAGACGGTCGTCGCCTGCAGGCTGGTGAAGGTTGCCGTGAACGACACACTGCCGGGCACCTCCGCGGTGAGCCGGACGACCAGCACCTGATCCCGGTGGCTGGCGAACACCTCGCGGCGATGGCGCACACCTGCGGACGAGTACGTCACCGAGCTGACCGCCGTCGCGAGGTCGAGGTCCCGGCGGTAGTCTCTCGGGTCCGCCCCGTCAGGGAAGGCGAGCACCAGGTCGCCGACCGGCTGGTACTGCATCTGTTCGGTCGGCCGACCCATGAAGTGTTCGCCGGCGAGGTCCTGTGCCTCCTTCCACCGCTCGGCGAAGATCAGCCGCTGGATCTCGGGGAGCACCTCCGACCCCTCGACCGCATAGTCGTGCGGGCCGCCGGCCCAGATGG
>JBOHED010000244.1:0-5690 GCA_050700915.1 Actinopolymorphaceae bacterium
CAGGACGGGCAGTCGAGCCCGCTCATGTTCTCGACGCCACCCACGATCGGGATCGTACGACGCCGCAGCATCGACACCAGCTTGCGGCCGTCGAGGTGGGCGGCGTACTGCGGGGTGACGACGAGCACCACCTGGGCGTCGGGTAACAGGCCGAAAAGTTCCTGCTGCAGGTCACCCGTGCCGGGAGGTACGTCGACGAGCAGGAGGTCGAGATCTCCCCACGCCACGTCGTGCACGAGTCTGCGCAGCAGCAGCCCGACGAGCGGCATCGCCCAGTCGAGCGGCTGGTCCTCGGCGATGAGGAACTGCGCCGACATGATCTTCACCCCGTGGTACTCCACCGGTTCGTCGGCGGGGACACCGGCCTGCCAGAGGGTAATCGAGCTGGTCGGCGTTCGCCGGGTGATCCCCACCATGGCGGGGATGTCGGGTCCATAGATGTCGGCGTCGACGAGGCCGATCCGTAACCCCTGCTGGGCAAGGGCGACCGCGGTGTTGAGCGCCAGTGTGCTCTTGCCGACGCCACCCTTGCCGCTTGCGAAGACGACCGTGTGGGTCATGGCAGCGCCCCAGCAGGTGGCAACCGCCGGTGCAGGACGGCCGGATCGTCGGCGGGTCTGAGGGGGACGAGTCGGTAGTGCAGCTCGTAGGTCGTGCCCGACGGGATCCGGTAACGCTCCAACGTGTCCGGGCCACAGCTCGCGCCGCCAAGGCCGCGTTGACGCACGTCAATGGTGAGTTGCGCCTCCACGTCAGGGGTGACGTCGGTCGTGTGCCGGGCGGCGGTGAGGGTCTGGTCGGAGTACTGCGACACCCTTGCCTCCACCGGTGTCGGCGCGCTCACCGCGAAGCCGACGCCGTCGGCGCGTCGCATGGCGAGCCAACGGACGTCGGTCTTGTTGCCGTGTTCCTGGGGCAGGATGTACGGCACGTACTGCTCGTCGATGGTTCCGTGCCACCGGCCGAGTGCCGCGCCGACCTTGCGGTCGACGTAGCTCTCGTGCGGTCCGCGGCCGAACCATTCCAGCTGGGTGAACCCCTCCGGGACGGTCATGAGCGTGCCGATCCTCGGCAGGTCGGGGAGCCCCGCGTCCACCTCGAACCGGTGCGACGCCGCGATCGACCCGTCGGGATGGACGGCCAGGTGGAGCTCGTGGTCGATGCCGTCGTCGGTGCCGCGCGCGTGGAACCGTTCTCTGCGTACGACCGTGATCCCGCCGTCCGGCCGCTTCTCGACCTCGACGTCCTGGACGTGGGGGACGAGACGGTCGAGGCCGGCGTCGAGCCAGCGGTAGAGGATCTGCCGCTCGGTGTGCCACGGGTTGGTGGAGTCGCGGATGCCGTCGTTGTCGGTGGGAGCTCGCCAGACGTTGAGTCCCGGGCCGGTCGCGAGCAGGTCGAGTCCGTCGACGCGCCAGCAGGTGAGGGCGCCGTCGGACCGGCGTACGGCGACATCGACGGTGCCGCCGTGGATCGTCCAGCCGGCTTCGGACTCCTCCACCGACAGCGCTGCCGAAGTGGGCGGTGCTGCCGAAGCGGACGGTGCTTCCGAAGCGGACGGTGCTGCCGAAGTGGACAGTGCTGTGCCCAAGGGTCCGGTGGGCGTTGGCGCGCCCACCGCGAGCGGCAACTCGACCCAGCCGACCTCGTGGCCCGACCCGACCAGCGGCACGTCGCGGGTGTCGACGAAACGCAGGTGGACGAAGGCTTCCTGGCCGGGCTCGAGCGACGGCCATCCCCAGGGCAGCGAGAGAACCTCGGCGCTGCAAGGTGGCGTTGACAGGTGGCGGAGCGTCCCTGTCTCGACCGGTGTGCCGTCGACCAGGACACTCCACGACACCTGCAGGTGGGACAGATCGCGGAAGTCGTACTTGTTCCAGATCCGCAGCCGTCCCGCCTCGGCGAGCTCCGGGTCGAGCAGTTCGGCGTCGAACGGCTGGAACAGCCGCTTGACCTCCCACATCGCCGGATGAGGCGTGCGGTCCGGCCAGAAGAGTCCGTCGCACACGAAGTTGCCGTCGTGGGGCTGGTCGTCGAAGTCGCCGCCGTAGGCCCAGTGGGCGGGTGTGTCGTCGGAGGAGAATCCTGGCCGCCGATCGTCGGGGGACTTCAGGATCCCGTGGTCGAGCATCTCCCAGATGAAACCGCCCTGTAGACCGTGATGCGACTCGATCGCGTGCCAGTAGTCGGCCAGATTGCCGCAGGAGTTGCCCATCGCGTGGGCGTACTCGCACATGATCAGCGGTCGGTGATCAGTCGTCGTCCGCGCCCAGTCGACGATCGCGTCGATGGAGGGGTACATCGGACAGATGAGGTCGGTCGACACGTGCCCGCCCGACCAGTCGCCGGCGATCGCACCCTCGTAGTGCACGACCCGGGTCGGGTCGACCCGCCGCACCCACGCGGCGGCCGCGTCGTGGTTGGCGCCGTAGCCGGTCTCGTTGCCGAGGGACCAGGCCAGGATGCAGGGATGGTTGCGGTCGCGCAGGACCATCCGGCTGACCCGGTCCACGAACGCTGCCTGGTAACGCGGATCGTCGCAGAGCGTCGTGTAGTTGGCGTGCGCCTCGATGTTGGCCTCGTCGATGACGTAGAGACCGTGGATGTCCGCGAGCTCAAGAAAATAAGGGTCCGGCGGGTAGTGCGAGGTGCGTACGGCATTGACGTTGAACGACTTGAGCACGGCGACGTCGCGGCGCACGGTCTCCCGGGGCACCGCGCTGCCGAACCGGTCGTGGTGCTCATGTCGGTTGACGCCGCGGATGTAGACCGCCCTGCCGTTGACCAGGAGCTCGCGGTCGCGGATCTCGATCGTCCGGAAGCCAGTGTGCGTACGCGTCGCCTCGACCTCGTTGCCGTCGGGATCGAGCAGGCTGACGATCACTGTGTAGAGGTTCGGCTCCTCCGCCGACCAGGGCGCGGCATCGGGAAGCGCGGCCGTGAGGCGCACGTGACCGAGTGCGGGAGGATCCCCGGCGCGCAGTGCGGGTTCGTCGCCCAGCACCGTGTCAAGGACGTCTTGACGCCCCGGTCGGTCCAGACTCACGCACACCCGCCAACCCGGTCCGGGGAGGTTGCCGACCGTGACGTCGACGGCGAGCGATCCGATGCCGCTCCGGTGGTCGTAGCCGGCGCGGACGCCGACGTCGGCGATGTGGGTGGGCCTGGTGGCGTAGAGGTAGACGGAGCGGTGGATTCCCGCCTGCCACCACTGGTCCTGGTCCTCGATGTAGCTCGCGTCCGACCACTGGATCACCTGGATGGCAAGAGTGTTGCGGCCCGGCCGCACGGCGTCGGCAACGAGATACTCACTCGGCAGCCGCGAGTCCTTGCCGATGCCGACGGCGACGCCGTTGAGCCAGATCGACGACACCGAGATGGCGCCGCCGACATGCAGCACGACCCGACCCCCGGACCAGTCGTCCGGGAGGGTGAACGTGGTGCGGTAGAGCCCGGTGGGATTGTCCGACGGTACGTACGGCGGTCGGTTGGGAGCGAAAGGCATCTGCACGTTGGTGTACTGCGGGCGGCCATGACCCTGCATCGTCCAGTTGCCCGGCACCGCGACGGTGTCCCACGACGACACGTCGAGATCGGGGTCGGCGAAGTCTTCCGGCGTCTCCTCGGGCCGGTCGACCACGCGGAACGTCCAGTTGCCGTCGAGGAGCAGCATCCGCGGCTGCGACTGCGCCCGGGCCGCCTCGGTGGAGGCGTAGGGGAGCAGCGTCGCCCGGCCGGGCAGCCGGTTGACGCCGGTCAGTTCCGGTGTCTCCCATGGATGCAGGGCGGTCGCGGCGGTCGGTTCGTACACGATGACTCTCCTTGGCACTGCTGCACTGCTCGGGGCCCTTGAGCTACGGCCTGTTGGATCTACTGCCGGGCGGCGGTGGGGGTGTGGGACTCGATGAACGTCAGTACGCGGCGCCAGGCATCGGCGCATTCGGCGGCGTAGTCGTCGTACGAACGGTCGAAGAAACTGTGCGGCGCACCCGGATAGGTGTGCACCGTGTGCTCGACACCGGCGGCCGTCAACGCGGCGTCGAACTCCTCGACCTTCTCGGCCGGAATCCCCGCGTCGGCACCGCCGAAGAGCCCGAGCACCGGCACCTGCGCCCTCGGCGCCTCGCTGATCGGCGTCGGGCCACCCTCGACCCGCTGCCGCATTCCTGCGTAGAAACCGATGGCGCCGGTGAGGTCGAAGTTCGCCACCTGCAGGAACGAGTTGCTGCCGCCGAAGCAGAAGCCCACGGTGAAGACGGCTCCCACCCGACCGCGGGAGCGTAGGTGCGCCACCGCTGCCGCGACGTCGGCCGAGATGCCGCCGGGCGTCGTCTGTGCCACGTGGGAACGGAACTCGAAGTCGTCGTCGCGATGGCCTGTTCCGGCCGTACGACCGAAGTAGTCGATGGCCACCGCGTCGATACCGACGCCGGCGAAGCGTTCGGCGAGGCGTTCGTAGAAGGCGAACAACCCGCGGACGTCAGGGAGGATCACGACGCCCGGACGGACACCTCCGGCAGGTGCGGGCCCGGGCGACTCCGCACGAAACGCGGCAAACCGGGTGCCGTCGGCGGAGGTGAGGATGACAGGCGTGCCCTCGACCCCGGTGTCGCCACCGGGAGGATCGGGCGGAACGGCATCGGCAGCGAAGCACATGGACCTGCCCCTTTGTGTGCATTGAGCGGGAAATCCAAGGTCGACCCGAACCTACCCCGCCCACCCCACCGTGCCGTAGGGTGGCGGCCCGTGAGGATCGCGGTCCTCAGGGAGCGTCGACCCGGCGAACGCCGGGTCGCATTGCTTCCTGAGCTACTCCCCCGTTTGTTACAGGCCGGTGTCGAGGTGGCGGTCGAGCCCGACGCCGGTGCGGAAGTCGGCGCGCCCGACGAGGCTTATGCCGAGGCCGGTGCCTATGTCGGCGACGACGCGATGGAGGGCGCGGACCTGGTCCTGTCGGTCCAACCGGTCAACCTGGCCACCGCCCGGGCGCTCGCCGAAGGCACCGTCACGGTGTCGTTTCTGCCCACGGTGCAGGAGATGCCGCTGGTCCGTCGGTTGCGTGAACGCCGGCTCACCGCGTTCTCGATGGATCTCGTCCCGAGGATCGCGCGCGCCCAGACGATGGACGCACTGTCGTCGCAGTCGATGGTGGCGGGCTACCGCGCGGTGGTCGTCGCGGCCGAACGCCTGCCTCGGTTCTTCCCGCTCTTCATGACCGCGGCGGGGACGGTACGCCCCGCTTCCGTACTCGTCCTCGGTGCGGGCGTCGCCGGTCTGCAGGCGATCGCGACCGCGCGGCGGCTCGGTGCCGACGTCTCCGGCTACGACGTACGCAAGTCCTCCGCCGAGGAGATCGCGAGCCTCGGCGCCCGGTTCGTCGACCTCGGCCTGCCCCCGCTGGAGGGCGAAGGCGGCTACGCCCGGGAGATGACCGAGGAACGTTCGACCCGGCAGCGGGAGTTGCTGACTCCCCACATCGCGGCCGCCGACGTCCTCATCACGACCGCCGCCGTGCCGGGACGCGCCGCACCCCTGCTCGTCACGCTGGAGATGGTCGTCGGCATGCGGCCCGGTTCGGTGGTCGTCGACCTGGTGGCCGACCAGGGTGGCAACGTCGCGGGCAGCGTGCCGGGGCAGGAGCTGTCGACGGGCGGCGTGCTGATCTGGGGCGGCCAGAACGTCCCGAGCCA
>JBOHED010000245.1:0-4206 GCA_050700915.1 Actinopolymorphaceae bacterium
GCATCGAGGTACGCAACACCGCCGGCCGGCTCGGCTGGAAGATCGACACTCGCGCATCTGGCGGCTACGTCGTCGCTCCCGGCTCGGTCATCGCCGGAGTCGCCTACACCGTCGTCGTCGACCTGCCACCCGCGCCACTGCCGGCCTGGATCGTCGACCAGCTCACCACCACACCCCTCCCCGAGAAATCGGGGAGTGCGATGCCGGCCGACCGGCAACGGCGCCGTGAGTACGTCGCCGCCGCGATCCGGGGCGAACTCAGCCGCGTCCTCACAGCCCCGCCCCGCACCCGCAACATCAGCCTGTTCAAGGCCGCCAGCCAGCTCGGTCAGCTGGTCGCGACCGGCGACCTGGACCAGGCCGTCGCCCACGCCGCCCTCGTCACTGTCGGCCAGGCCGTCGGGCAGAGCGCCACCGAGGCGAACAAGACCGTCGCCTCAGGGCTGCGCAACGGAGCGACCAAGCCACGGGAGGCAGCAGCATGAGGTCCCTGCACGTGGTCACCGACCCGGCCACCGGCACCGACGGAACCGACGATCGGTGGGAGCCGCCGCTCCCGCTCGCCGGGCGGCACCGCCTGCCCACATTCCCTGTGGAGGTGCTCCCGGCGTGGGTCGGTGACTACGTGCAGGCCGTGGCGACCGAGACACAGACACCGGTCGACCTGCCCGGCTGCATCGCCCTCGCCGCGCTGTCGGCATCGGCCGGTGGCCGGGCAGAAGTCGAGGTCCGCGGCCGGTGGCACGAACCGGTGAACATCTTCACCCTCGTCGCCCTCCCGCCCGGGTCCCGCAAGTCCGCCGTGTTCTCAGCGATCGTCCGGCCCCTGCTCGACGTCGAACGCCAGCTGGCCGACGAAGCGAAGACCGCGATCGCTGCCGCCGAACTGGAACGCCGCATCGCGACCGACCATGCCGAGAAAGCCGCCCGCACCGCCACCGCCGCCGACCCGGCCAAGGCCCGCGAGGCCATGGGTCTGGCCACCGACGCCGCGATGGCCGCCGCTTCGCTCACGGTGCCGACCGTGCCGAGGCTGGTCGCCGACGACGTAACCCCCGAGAAGGCCGCGAGCCTGCTCGCCGAACACGGCGGCCGGATCGCCGTCCTGTCTGCCGAGGGCGGGATCGTCGGCACCCTCGCCGGCCGCTACTCCTCCGCCCCGAACTACGAGGTGTTCCTCAAAGGCCACGCCGGCGATCTGTACCGGATCGACAGGCAAGGCCGTCCGGCCGAACACATCGAGAAGCCTGCACTCACCCTCGGTCTCGCGATCCAGCCAGAAGTGCTGCGCGACCTCGCGAACGTCCCCGGCGGTCGGGGGAAGGGTCTGCTCGGCAGGATCCTCTACTCCCTCCCAGACGACCTCGTAGGCCGCCGGCAGATCGGCCCACCCCAGGTGCCGGCCGACGTCGCCAACACTTACCACGCAGGGCTGGCCGCTCTCACCCGAGAGCTCGCCGAAGGGACCGAACCCGCCGTACTCACGCTCACCCCGGCCGCCGCCGACCTCGTGCTCGCCCTCGAAGCCGAGACCGAACCCAGACTCGCCACGGGCGCCGAATGGGGCCACCTCCGCGACTGGTACGGCAAGTGGGTCGGCGCCATCGCCCGCCTCGCCGGCCTGCTTCACCTCGCCGAACACACCGATCGCACCTGGGGCCATGCCATCGCTGAACGCACCTGGCAGGCCGCGGAAACCATCGGCCGCTACTACGCCGACCACGCCCTGGCCGCCTTCGACTACATGGGCGCCGATCCCACCACCGAGAACGCCCGCGCCCTCCTGGGCTGGATCGAACGCACCCGACCACGCAGCTTCACCGTCCGCGACGCCTTCCGCGCCAACCGGACCCACTTCGCCAAAGTGCCCGACCTCGAACCAGCCCTCGACCTTCTCGAATCCCATGGCCATGTCCGAGCCGCACCACGACCCGACGAAAGGAGGCCAGGACGACAACCAAGCCCCACCTACTACACCCACCCCACGCACCGAGGAGAGAAGTGAGCCGGGTCACGAAGTTCTCCGACCGTGAATCCAGAAACCGCAGCCGAGTACCGGCAAGGGAAAAGCTCATCCCTCTTGCCGAGTTTCTCGAAATGACCGGCGTCGCCCGATCCACCTACAACGACTGGCACGCCAAAGGCAGAGCCCCCCGCCGCATCAAGCTTCCAAACGGACAGATCTGTTTTCGTCCGTCCGAACTCAATCGTTGGCTCGAACTGCTCGAACAAGAACCCGGGAAGGCAGCCTGATGAGGGAAGCCAGTTACAACGTTCGTATCTACGCGATCGAGACCCGGCGAAACAGCGGAGGAAAGGTCACCTCCTACCGCGTCCTATGGAAGGTGGGAGGCGAGCCATTTCGCGAGCCCTTCCGACTTCGAACGCAAGCGGATAGCTTCCGGTCTTCACTGCTCGTCGCTGCAAAGAACGGTGAAGCGTTCAGCCTACTGACCGGTCGCCCCGTGTCGTGGGCGCGCACCGAGAACGACATGACCTGGTACGCCTTCGCGTGCGCGTTCGTCGACATGAAGTGGAAGGCATCGTCCGGTGGGTACCGGCGCGACATTACCCGGGCGTTGGTAGCAGCCACACCGTCCATGATTTCGAGCACACGCGGACAACCCGACCCGTCGGATATCCGGAAGGCCTTGACTGGTTGGGGATACAACACGAAACGTCGGGCAGAGTGCTCCGACCGGACATCGGACATACTCCGATGGCTGTCCAGGAACACGGAACCCATGTCCACACTGACCGAGCCGGCCGTTGCCCGCGCCCTTCTGGACACGGCGACGACAAGGCTCGACGGTAAGAGGAACGCAGCAAGTACCGTTTCCCGTAACCGCGCGATCCTGTACAACGCATTTGAGTACGCCGTAGAGATGAAGGTCCTACCGAAGAACCCGCTCAAGGATCTGAAGTGGAAAGCGCCGAGGGCAGCCCGTGAGGTAGACCGCCGGTCCGTGGTCAACCCCGAGCAGGCTGACGCCCTCCTCAAAGCCGTGGGGAAGCAGAAGCCAAGCGGACCGCGGCTGGTCGCGTTCTTCGGCGTGATGTACTACTCGGCCCTCAGGCCTGAGGAGGCTGTCCGGCTGGCCGAGCACAACGTCTCGTTGCCGGCACAGCTTTGGGATGAGACGTCCGAGAGCTGGGTGGAGCCGGACTACGACGACGACTGGGGTGAGCTTCACATCGGCTCGGCCGGCCCGGACATCGGTAGCCGCTGGACTGACAGCGGGAAGCAGCGTGAGGATCGAGGGCTGAAGCATCGCCCGGAGGGCGCTACTCGGACCGTTCCGGTCCCGCCGGAGCTGACGAAGCTCTTGCGGGCACACCTCGCCGAGCATGGCACCGGGCCGGGCAGGCGCCTGTTCTGGGGCGTCCGCGGGGACGACCTGCCAACTTGCACGTACCACCGAGCATGGGACAAGGCGCGCATGGCAGCGCTCATCCCTGACGAGTACGACTCACCTCTCGCCAAGCGACCGTACGACCTACGGCACGCCTGTGTGTCGACCTGGCTCAACGGCGGAGTCGATCCGACACAGGTCGCCGAGTGGGCCGGCCACAGCGTGGCCGTCCTTTTCAAGATCTACGCCAAGTGCCTGGTCGGCCAGTACGAAGCCGCCAAGCGCCGCATCGCAGCTGCGCTACGACCCGGCCGGTCGTGGGAACGTATTGGGAACAGCCAGCCGGAAAAGGCCGGTTAGAGCCGTACGTAGCCGGACAGCAAGGGCCACGGAAAAGGGCCTCCCACCTGGTGTTTCAGCAGGTGGGAGGCCCTATTTTCGTGGCCATGATTTGTGGAGCTGAGGGGATTTGAACACCAGTCCGCTGCCTCGGCGTTTGCGCAGGTCAGCGCCGTGCGGGCTCCGCGCGGCGCACGGGATGGGAACGCATGGGGAATGAGCGCGCCACTTCGGTCCTCTCCGACCACGATCTGTTGTGTTGCATGTGCCGTCTGTCGCCTCGTGCATGCCTACCTCGCCGACCAGTTCGGGGGTCCACCTCCACTTCCCGACTCCGACGTGGGTGTAGGCCAGATCTAGACTCAGGGGTATGCCTGCAGAGTCTGGCGGTAAGCCGGACGATCCCCGCGAAACATGCCAAGAGCACCTGGTCAATGCTGTGGAGTGGCGGATGCGCGCTACGGACATGCGTGGCCGTGCCGCGGCGCTACGCAGGCGCGCGGCGGAACAGCGC
>JBOHED010000246.1:0-7699 GCA_050700915.1 Actinopolymorphaceae bacterium
GAGCGTCGCCGCCGCGTCGGAGTCGCTCACCTCGCCCCAGCCGCCACCCAGTTGCCAGGCACCCAGACCGACGATGCTGACCTTGCGACCGGTGCGTCCGAGAATGCGTTCGTCCATGGCGGGAGCCTAGACGAGGGGTCCGACGCCGCAGGCGGCGTGGTTCAGGCAGCTACCAGACGTTGGCGGAACACCGCGTAGAGCTCCTTCACGAGGACGTCGACCAGGGCGGCCAGCGCCGCGCCAACCAGTGCGTACAAGACGGTTTCCACCGCGTGGCCTCCTTCGGCACAAGAGACGGATCTCGGCAACGACGGCTCGACGCTAGGGAGCCTCGTCGACCAGGACGCCGAATCCAGGTGAACGCCGAGCTAACCCGGAGCCAACTCCGGTCGTACGCAAGTCGCTGTTTGCGCCCACGAGGACCTTCGGCTCTACAACGTCACGACGCGACCGCCGAGACTCATGACGCGAAGGGGGACAGCAAATGGCAGACACGACCAAGCGGGCGACGAAACGCTCCGCGAAGGGTCCGACGACACGCACGAACGGGCGCACCGCACGGCGTACGACCTCGAAGCGCACCACCGCCAAGCGGCCTACAGCCAAGCGGACCACCGCGAAGCGGACCACTCAGAAGCGCTCCACAGCCAAGGGCACGATGGCCAAGAAGGCGACGGCGGGCCGGCGCGCCTCCACAAGGAAACGCGCCACCGCGAAGCGCCCGGCGAGAACAGGACCCGCGAGGAAGCCGGCTCCGAAGGCGCGCAGACGCCCTTTCACAGCAGTCGAAATGTCGGTTCCCCATCCGACCATGCCGCATCTGGACTTCTGGCACATACCGCTGCCGCGTGCCCTGAGTCGGCTGCCGCTTCCCCGCCTGTCGCTCCCTCGTCTGCCGGTCCCTCACGTGGCCATGCCACGGCTGCCGCGTCCCTCGATGCCGCGGATGCCACAGCTGCCACGGCCAGGCGCCCGCGAGGACATGCCCAACGGTCGAGCCGGCCAGATGCTCTGGTACGGCGGGCTGGCGGCTGTCGCGGCGCTGGGTGTCGTCGAGTGGCCGGTGGCGGCTGTCGTGGCAGCCGGCTCGTACCTCGTCGATCGCCGGGTGCGGGCCAGTCAGCAAGGGCGGTCCAGCGTGCGGAAGAAGGCCAGCACCCCGAGCCGCGCCGGGTCCACGACACGTAGGCCACGCCGGACACCGACGAAGACATAGCAACCGTTCACGAGACGACGCTCTGCCAATAGTGTCGTCCAAGACGGACATGCGATGTTCATGTGTCCGTATCCGTTCCATCCCTCGAACCGGCTGATTGTCCGTCTACTGTCCAGGGCTGTGATCGCCCGAGGCCGGTGGTACGTCGTCGTCTTCGTCGTGGCCTGTTCCGTGTGGGCGCCCACGTCGGCACTTGCCCATGTCCGTTCCACGGAAGGGAGTTCGGTCATCCGGCAGGACGCCGGCGTGGTCCGGTTCGTGACCACGCTGGAGTACAACGTCCTCGCCGCGGCGGCCGGGCTCGGCTCTCCCGCAACGGGTGATGACGCACGTGCACAGCACCTTGTCGATCGTCAGGGCCGGCTGGTGCGCTATCTCCTCGCGCGGGTGACGGTTTCTCTCGACGGCGTTCAGTGTGCCGGAACACTTCAGCAAACCGGTCTGGTCCAACGCCAGGAAACGCCGTACGTCGAAAGCGCACTGGAATTCCAGTGTCCCGGTGACCCGGACGGGAGCTACCGGGTGCGCTACGACGTCTTCTCCGACAGCGACGCCGTGGTCGACAACCACACCAACGTCGTCGACTTCCAGCTCGGTGGTACGCAGGGGGCGTTCGTCTTCGACCAGGGACACCGGCAGTTCGATGCGGGGCGTACAGGCATCCTCGCCGCCCTTGGCCGCTTCGTCGTCATGGGCGGCGAGCACATTCTCGGCGGCTTCGACCACGTGCTGTTCCTCGCCGTCCTGCTGATCGGCGCCCGCGGCCTGGGCAGTGTGGTGAAGGTCGCCACCCAGCTTCACCGTCGCCCACAGTCTCACGCTCGCACTCGGCGTCCTCGGCTGGCTGGCGGTCCCCGGACAGGTCGTCGAGCCACTCATCGCGTTGTCCATCGCCTATGTCGCCGTGGAGAACATCCTGGGCGGCGAGTCGCGCCGCCGGCTGGGCGTCGTCTTCGGTTTCGGCCTCCTGCATGGTCTCGGCTTCGCCAGCACGCTGAACTTCACCGACGGGCTGTCACCGCGACTCATCGGTTCCCTCGCCAGTTTCAACCTCGGCATCGAGCTCGGGCAGATCCTGCTCATCAGTGTGTTCTTTCCACTGCTGCTGTTCATCCGGCGTTTCGGCTGGTCTTCCATCGCCCACACCGTCGCGACCACAGGAGCCGCGATGCTCGCCATGACCTGGTTCTTCCAGCGTCTCCTCTCCTGATCGGAGCACTCAGCTATGGCAACGACAAGCGGTCTCGGCGAGATGCGCGGGGCACCGCCGCGTGCGGCACGCTTCGCACTCGTCGCGTGCACCGGCGTGCTCGCCGCGCTGGTTCTCGTCCAGCCACTCACGCCCGTGGTCGCGCAGGCCGTCGACCCGAGCGCCGCGGGGGTGAGCGGGGTCGTCTACCGCGACAGCAACGGCAACGGCAGGTAGGACGCCGGCGAGCCCGGTATCCCGGACGTGAGCGTCTCCGACGGTGCGACAACGGTGCAGACCGACGCCGCGGGTGCCTACACGCTCGACGTCGACGTCGACGTCGACCGGCGGATCACCGACATCGTCTACCTCAGCAAGCCGGCCGGCTGCCGTGCCGACCGACGAGTTCATGACCCCGCGGTTCTACCGCGACCTGGGTGCGCTCGCGGACGGCGCGAGTGCCGACGCGGACTTCCCGCTGCGTCCCGACCCGACCTCGCGCAAAGGTGACTTCACCTTCGCCAACGTCGCCGACACCCACGTCAACCCCAACGTGGCTGCCCAACTCGAGCAGATCAACGACACCGCGCAGGACCTGGCGTTCGTCCAGATCAGTGGCGACCTCACCAACAACGCCACGGTCGCGGAGTTCGAGACCTACCCGCGGTCGACCGCGGCCTCGGCGCTCCCGGTGTGGCCCGCCGTCGGTAACCACGAGTACTTCAACGGAGGCGAGCCCACCTATCCGGCACGGATCGACAACTACCGCAGACACGTCGGTCCGGAGTGGTACTCCTTCGGTTACGGCGACCGGCACTTCGTGGTGCTCGAGAACAACGGCGCCGCACCGTTCGAGGAGCAGCACGCCTGGTTGCTGCAGGACCTTCAGACCCATGCCCAAGACAAGCGGGTCGTCGTGCTCATGCACCAGCCGATGAACGTGGCGTTCGGATCGCCGACGATCTACGACGCCTACCAGGAAGTCTTCGAGGCCTATGACACCGAACTGGTCCTGGTCGGCCACGAGCACTCCAACCAGGCAGACCTGACCTGGGTCAAGGGCGCCCGCCACGTCCAGACGAACTCCAGTTCGTACACGATCGACCACAGCCCGCGCGGGTTCCGCTACGTCCACATGCGCGGGAATGGTTCGGACAACCCGTTCCGGATGTACGGAGTCGACCGCGCGCTGACGGTCACCAACCCGGGTCCGGACCGGGAGGTGTCGGCGCAGGCGCTGAAGGAGATCCAGGTCAACGCGTACCACACGGCCGACGAGGTGCGGCAGGTCCGCTACCGGCTCGACGGTTCGGGCCTGTGGCGCGACTTGAAGAAGTCTGGTGACTTCACGTGGTACGGCGCCTACCCGTCCGGTCCCGGTCGTACGCAGGGCACGCACCGCCTCGAGGTCGAGGCGATCGCCGGTGGCGTCCGATGGGACACGACCGTGACCTACACGGTGACCGGCGCGCCACCACCGGCGATCCTGGCGGGTGCCGACTGGCCACAGTTCCACGGTGACCCGAGCCACAGCGGGGTCGCCTCCGACGTGCTGCAGCCGGGGCTCGACCTTGCCTGGACCTACCGCACGCCGGGTGCGATTCTGACCGGCTCGCCGGTCGTCGCCGACGGTATCGCCTACGTCGGAACGCGGGACGAGAACGACGTCAGGACCAACGCCGTTCATGCCGTCGATATGAGGACCGGCAAGCGGGTCTGGTCCGCTCGCACCGATGCCTCGGTGCACGGTACGCCCGCGGTCGCCGACGGGCTGGTGTTCGTACCGACGCTCAACGCCACGCTGTACGCCTTCGACGCGAAGAGGGAGCAGAGCGCTGGCGCCGGGAGGCGGAGCCTGCCGACCCGCCGGCGATCCAGCGCAGGTACTCGTACTACTCCCCCGCGGTCGCCGACGGCAAGGTCTACTGGCCGTACCAGACCCGCCACGGCAAGGCGAGCCGTGGACTGCTCGCGGCACTCGACACCAGGACCGGCGCTCCGGTCTGGGAGTCGGCGATGACGGGCGCCACGATGAGCGACGGCACGCCAGCCGTGGCCGGCGGTCGGGTCTACGTCGGTAACGAGACGGCCGACCGGGTCCTCGCGTACGACGCGGCGACCGGCGAACAGCTCTGGGTCGCCACGGCCCGTCTCGGCGGTTGGCAGGACGGTACGCCGATGGTGGCCGACAACCGGCTCTTCATCGGGTCGAACAACGGCCTCATCGCACGGGATGCGACGACGGGCGCCGACCTGTGGACCTACCGGAGTCCAGGTCCCTCGTTCATTCCACAGGACGCGACGCCGGCGACACCGGCTGTCGTCGGTGACACCGCCTACGTCGGCTTCCCCGATGGTCGGGTGACCGCACTCGACGTCGCTACGGGGTCGGTGGTGTGGAGTGTCCTGCTGCCCGGCAAGCCGTACCTCGGCGGTGTCCTGTCGGCACCCGCGGTCAGTGGCGACACGGTGTACGTCGGATCCAACGGCGGGCACGTCTACGCCCTCGACCGGGCCACTGGCGACGAACGGTGGAGCTACGAGATCGGCACCTGGGTCGCCTCCGGCCCGGCGATCTCCGGCAACGCGCTGCTGGTCGGTGCGTGGGACGGCAACCTGTACGCCTTCGCGGCAAGGAGGACGTAGCTCCCGAGCGACGGACCAGCCAACGCCGCAGATGACCACGTTCGGCACGCTCCAGGCAGTCCGACCGGACTCGCGCTCTCCGGTCGGATTCTCGGTAAAGCGTGCCGAACGTGGTCATGTGCGTGCCGGTCCGGGCGGGTATGTCGGAGCATTCGGCTACCGTGCCGGGGATGAGTCCTGGTCCCCGAACTCACCCGTCCCGGCGCCCTGTGTCGGGCGCCAATCCGCCCAATCCGCCCGAGTCCGCAAACGCTGCGTTAGCCAGCCCGGTCAGAGGGCAAGCTGTGCAGGGATCCCGTCGGGAGGTTCAGATGGCCGGGTCGACGCAGGTCGCGTCCTGTGATGCCGTACACGGTTATATTGCCGCGATCTGCTTCAAGACCGGCCCTCCGGTCACGGTCGGCGCCGAGCTGGAATGGCTCGTCACCGACGCCGCCGACCCCGCCCGGGTGATTTCACTCGAACGACTTCGCCACATCCTCGACCGGGCCGGCCCCACCCCTGGTGGGAGCACGGTCACCTACGAACCAGGTGGGCAGCTGGAGCTCAGCTCGCCGCCCGCCCTCGGCGTCACCGACTGCTGGCAGGGCCTCCAGTCCGACATCGGACACATCGAACGCGTCCTCGCCGACGACGGCCTCGCCCTCCTGTGGACCGGAATCGATCCGTACCGACCGCCCGCACGCCAGCTCTCCGACCTGCGCTACGACGCGATGGAAAGGTACTTCGACCGGCGTGGACCCGAAGGTCGACTGATGATGTGCAGCACTGCGGCCGTCCAGATCAACCTCGACGCCGGCACCGATACCGCCGACGTGGCCCGGCGGTGGCAACTGCTCCACGCGGTCGGTCCAGCCATGGTCGCCGCGTTCGCCAACTCTCCCCTCCATGCCGGCCGGGCCACGGGATGCAAGTCGATGCGGCAGGTGGTCTGGCAGCGCATCGACCCCGGACGAACCCGACCGCCCGCCGGCCCGGACCCCGTCACAGCGTGGGCCGACTACGCCCTCGACGCAGGCGTGATGGTGCAGCGGACCGGGTCAGACGACTGGGTCATCGATCCCGGGCACACGTTCCGGCAGTGGCTGACCGGCGCGAACGGCGCACTCACTAGCGACGGCGCACTCACTAGCGACGGCGGGGGCACGAGCAACGGCCGGAGCAACGGCAGGGCGACGGGCAACGGCAGACACACCGGCACCGGCGGGGGCACCGGCAACGGCCGGTTCCCTGCCGGGCCGACGGTCGACGACCTCGACTACCACCTCACGACGCTCTTCCCTCCGGTCCGACCACGCGGCTGGTTCGAAGTGCGCTATGTCGACGCGCAACCCGCGGCATACTGGCCCGTCCCCGTCGCGGTCATCGCGTCGTTGGTCAACACACCCGCGGCCGGCGACCGGGTGATGGCAGCGGTGGAGCCGGTGGCTGACGCGTGGTGGGAAGCCGCCCGCGTGGGCCTCGCCCACTCAGGCCTTGCCCGTGCCGCTGAGTCGTGCTTCGAGACAGCACTCGACAGCCTGCGTGCTGACGGGACCGATGCCGGTCTCGTTTCCCTCGTCGAGTCCTATCGCGATCGTTACGTCGCGCGCCGCCGATGTCCCGCCGACGATGCCCACCCGCACACCCTCGCCCGTGCGAAGGAGTCTCGATGAGCCCGTCCGGTCCCTCCCCTGGTGTCCACCGTGACCTCACCAATGGCACGCCAGCCGCTGCCGAGTCGGTCGATGCGTTCAAGGAACTCGTCGCCAGCGAGCTCGAACGCGTCCGGCAACGCAGCTTCGGCCTCACCACCGGCGTCCTCGACGACGCCGAGTTGGTACGGCAGCACTCCCGGCTGATGTCACCGCTGGTCTGGGACCTCGCCCACGTCGGCAACTACGAAGAGCTGTGGCTGTTGCGTGAGGCGGCCGGTATCGATCCGATGCGGCCGGAGATCGACAACCTGTACGACGCGTTCGAGCATCCGCGCGCGGACCGACCGTCGCTGCCGTTGCTCGACCCGGTCGAAGCGCACGACTACCTCGGCCTGGTTCGGCGCAAGGTGCTCGATTCCCTGGACACCATCCGCCTCCCCGACGGCGATCCCGGCCAGCCGCTGCTCACGGACGGGTTCGTCTACCGCATGGTGATCCAGCACGAACATCAGCACGACGAGACGATGCTGGCGACCCACCAACTGCGCGAGGGCGACCCCGTGCTGCCACCGACCGATGCCGCACCGGCGCCCGCCGACGCTCGCGCATGGCCCGAGGAGGTCTACGTCGACGCGGGCGAGTTCGTCATGGGCACGTCCACCGATGCCTGGGCCTACGACAACGAACGGCCCGCGCACACCGTCGACGTGCCGGCGTTCTGGATCGACACCACTCCTGTCTGCAACCGCGACTACCTCGCGTTCATCGTCGACGGCGGCTACGACGAACCCCGCTGGTGGACAGACCGGGGCTGGGAGTGGCGCGGTCGTTCGGGCAAGCGCACCCCGGCGTTCTGGGTACGTGACGGCGACACCTGGCTGCAACGCCGCTTCGGCCACACCGAACTCCTCCCCATGGACGAACCTGTCCAGCACGTCTGCTGGTACGAAGCCGCCGCCTACGCCCGGTGGGCGGGCAAACGCCTGCCCACCGAAGCGGAATGGGAGAAGG
>JBOHED010000247.1:0-3546 GCA_050700915.1 Actinopolymorphaceae bacterium
TTCCGCCGCCGACGAAAACGGTGTCGACCGGCAGGTCGACCTGCCCCAGGACCCGGCGGGCCAGCCGGACCTCGCTGATCGCGGCGTCGGCGTACGAGGCGCGGGACGCTCCCGGCGCGGGCCCGAGTTCCTCGGCCGTGTAGGTGTTGAAGTCGCAGTAGCCGCACCGGGTGGCGCAGAACGGCACGTGGACGTAGATCCCGAACGGCCTCGCGGAGAGCTCCGCCAGTGCGGACCCGGGCAGCGATCCATCCGGCGAGGCCGGTTGGCCGTCGGGCATGGTGGAGGGCACCCACCCATTGTCCGGCGTACGACCACCGACTCCTCATCGCGGTCGGCTCACGAGCGATCAGTAGAGCGGCAAATGACCACGCTGAGCAGGTCTGTGGTATCCGGGCAGGGAATGTACGCCTTGTTCGGGTTCCGCAGACCTGCTCAGCGTGGTCATTTGCTTGACCTTCAAGCTCAGGCGTCGTTCCGGTAAGTCCCCTGCTCAGGAGTAGAAGCCGTCGAGGACGTCGGCGTACTTCGTCTCGACGACCTTGCGGCGGAGCTTCAGGCTCGGCGTCATCTCGCCCTCCTCGATGGTCAGGTCGTGGTCGAGGATCGCGAACTTCTTGATGGTCTCCCACCGGTTGAGCTTGGCGTTGAGCTGGTCGACGTAGCCCTGCACCATCACCCGCGCGGCCTCTGAGCCCACGATGTCGGCGTACGACCGACCGGCGAGCCCGTTCTCGGCCGCCCAGCCGGTGATCGCGTCGGCGTCCAGGGTCACCAGGGCCGAGCTGAAGTTGCGGTTCTCGCCGTGGACGACGAACTGACTCGCGTACGGACACAGGGCCTTGAACGCCACTTCGATCGGCTGCGGCGCGATGTACTTGCCGCCAGAGGTCTTGAACAGGTCCTTCTTGCGGTCGGTGATGCGCAGGACGCCGCCCTCCTCGAGCCGGCCGATGTCGCCGGTGTGGAACCAGCCGTCGGCGTCGAGGACCTCATCGGACAGCTCCGGCATGTTGTGGTAGCCGCGCATCACGCCCGGCCCCTTGACCAGGACCTCGTCGTCGTGGGCGATGCGCAGCTGAGTGCCCGGGAACGCCGGCCCGACGGTGCCGAAGGTGAACCGGCCCGGCAGGTTGACGCAGGTCGCCGCACTTGTCTCGGTCAGGCCGTAGCCCTCAACGATGAGGATCCCCGCCGCGTGGAACCACTCCGCGAGGTCGCGACTCAATGCGGCCGCCCCCGAGACGAAGAAGCGCAGCCGACCGCCGAACCGCTGCTGGATCTTCGAGAACACCAGCCGGTCGGCCAGCTTGTACTGCACGGCGAGCAGGCCCGACGGCTCCCTGCCCTGCTGGCGCAGCGCCGACACCTTGCGGCCGACGTCGAACGCCCACGCGAAGAGCTTCGCCTTGACCCCGCCCTCCTGCTGCACGGTCGACACGATCCGCCCGTGCGCCTTCTCGAAGATCCTCGGCGCCGCGCCCATGAAGGTCGGGCGTACGACGGCGAGATTGTCGACGATCTTGTCGGCGCGCCCGTCAACCGCAGTCGGAAACCCGATCTGCAGCTGAGCTGTCAAGAGCACCTTGCCGAACGAATGGGCAAGGGGAAGCCAGAGGTACTGCAGGTCGTCGGGGTGCAGGATCTGGATGGCGTCGATGGCGGCGGCCACATAGGTCCAGCAGTCGTGGGTCAGCCGGACACCCTTGGGCTTGGCCGTCGTGCCAGAGGTGTAGATCAGCGTGGCCAGACTTTCCGGCCCGATCGCCGCGACAGCCTCGTCGATCGCGGACGGATGGGCGGCGAGATAGTCCCTACCGCGCTCCTCCAGGTCGGCGAGGGTGACCACATCGTCGGCACCCAGGTCGACGCCGCCGTCGAACATCACGATGGTGGCGAGCTCGGGCAGTTCGCTGCGATGCTCACGAATCTTCTTCAGCTGCTCGTCGTTCTCCGCGAAGACGATCCGGCTGCGCGAGTCGCCGAGGATGTAGCCCACGTCGACGGAGTTGGTCGTGGGATAGACCGTCGTCGTCGCCGCGCCCGCGCACATGATCGCGAGGTCGGCGAGCACCCACTCGTATCGGGTGGCCGAGGCGATCGCGACCCGCTGCTCCGGCTCGATGCCGAGCGCGATGAGACCGGCGGCCATCCGGCGTACCCGGTCGCCGGTCTGCTGCCAGGTCGCGGACTCCCAGCTCTCCCCTACGGGGTAGCGGTAGGCCTCGACGTCAGGGGTGGCCTCGATCCGGTCGAGGATCAGCCGGGCGACCGTGGGCGCGCGGTTGTCGACCTTCGACTGGTCAGGCTGAGCTGGATTGGTACCCCAGATCAGGTCACTGGTCATGGCCGGCCTCCGCCTCGGTTCGCAGTCGTCCCGATTGCCGTCGAGCGGCGCGTTGCGGGCTCAGCTCACCGTAGTGAACGGCACCGGGATGTGACACGTTCGGCACAGGATAGCCAGGGTGGGGCCTATTTCTTGCCCGAACCCGACGCTGCCTTGGCCGAACCCGACCCGGGACCGTCCGTGGTCGACAGGGCGGCGACGAACGCCTCCTGCGGGACCTCGACCCGGCCGACCATCTTCATCCGCTTCTTGCCCTCTTTCTGACGTTCGAGCAGCTTGCGCTTGCGGGTGATGTCACCGCCGTAACACTTGGCCAGAACGTCCTTGCGGATCGCCCGGATCGTCTCCCGGGCGATGATCCGCGCTCCCACGGCCGCCTGGATCGGCACCTCGAACTGCTGCCGCGGGATCAGCTCGCGGAGCTTCTGGGCCATCGTGACGCCGTACGAATACGACTTGTCCCTGTGGACGATCGCGCTGAACGCGTCGACGGTCTCGCCCTGGAGCAGAATGTCCACCTTCACCAGGTCGGCCGCCTGCTGCCCGGTCGGTTCGTAGTCCAGTGAGGCATACCCACGGGTCTTGCTCTTCAGCGCGTCGAAGAAGTCGAAGACGATCTCCGCGAGCGGCAGCGTGTAGCGCATCTCCACCCGGTCCGCCGAGAGGTAGTCCATGCCCTGCAGCTGGCCCCGCCGCGACTGGCACAGCTCCATCACCGCGCCGATGTAGTCGGCGGGGGTCAGGATCGTCGCCCGGACGACCGGCTCGTGCACCTCGGCAACCTTGCCCTTGGGCACCGCGCCCTGCCGAGGCGACATCGCTCCCGCGCCGGCCGGGAACTCGCTCGGGTTGGTCACCACGTGTTCGGCGCCGTCCTCCATGATCACGCGGTAGACGACGTTCGGCGCGGTCGAGATGAGGTCGAGGTCGAACTCGCGCTCCAGTCGTTCGCGGACGATCTCCATGTGCAGCAGGCCGAGGAACCCGCAGCGGAAACCGAATCCCAGCGCGCCGGAGGTCTCCGGTTCGTACAGCAGTGCGGCGTCGTTGAGCTGCAGCTTGTCGAGGGCCTCGCGCAGGTCGGTGTACTGGTCGCCGTCCACCGGATAGAGGCCCGCGTAGACCATCGGGTTGGGGTGCCGGTAGCCGGCGAGCGCCTTCGTGGCGGGGTTGCTCGTGACGGTCACCGTGTCACCGAC
>JBOHED010000248.1:0-4402 GCA_050700915.1 Actinopolymorphaceae bacterium
ATCACCGAGATCTCCGCCAGGTCGGCTCAGAGCTTCGAGGACGCGACCCGGGTAGGGATATCGCGGGCGACGCTGACCCTCCGCAACGTGACCGGGGCCTGGGTCAAGGAGCAACAAGTGAAGGTCCAGGACGGGCAGATCACCGAATACCAGGTCAATCTGCTCATCACTTTCGTTCTGGACTGACGGTCGTCCGCCCGCTGGGTCGGATCCGTCCCGCACGGTCGGGTGACCGTCAGCGCGGTGGCAGCTGGTGCCTCGTGACGCGTCGTGCGGAAGAAGGCCTGACATGCACGCATCCGTCGGTGATCGCATCGTCGTCCGGACCGAGATCCTCGGCCAGTCGCCCCGGCAGGGGACCGTCCAGGAGGTCCTGGGGAGCCCGGACACCGAGCACTACCGGGTGGCCTGGGACGACGGGCACGAGTCGGTCCTCTACCCCGGCCCGGACACCCGGGTTTTCCCAGGGCGTGGTGGCGTCCCGCGTCAGCCGGGACCGCCCGCGGCGACCCGACCGGCGGGACCGCACGACCCGGTCGAACGCGTCATGAGTAGTCCGGTCGCCACCATCGACGGGCACGACTCCCTGCGGGTCGCCGCCGAGACGCTGTCCGCTGCCAACATCGGCGCGCTGATCGTGACGGTCGACGGCCGGCCGGTCGGCATCATCTCCGAGCGCGACGTCGTACGTGCTCTCGCCGTCGGCGGTGACCCGGACGAGGTCTGGGCGGCCGACGTCGTGGGCCTGGACACCGTGTGGGCGAACCCGACGGACTCCACGTTCGATGTGGCGCGGCTCATGCGGGACGCCGAGGTCCGGCACGTGCCGATCCGGTCGGGCGAGGAGTGCGTCGGGATGGTCTCGATCCGCGACGTGCTCCGGATCCTGATCGGCTCATGACCGGTTCATGACCCGTAGCAGAAAAGGGGAGCCCTTCGGCGCCGGCGGTTCGGGTCACCTTGCGCCCCCCGTATCCCCGAACCGCTTCCGCCAAAGGGCTTCCCTGTCCGAATACCTCACCATCCACACCAGGTGTGCCGGACGGGTCATTGGTCCCGACCAGCCCGGGACGTTGGCCATCGCCCGGATCACGCCGACCGACTCGCCGGCAACAAACGACACCGCAGGTCGCCGGCAGGCGGTGGTGTCATGCCGGCGTCGGCCGCGTCGGCCGCGTCGTCACCAGCTGGTGTCGAGCGGCATCCCTTCGGCGTAGCCCGCGGCACTCTGCACACCCACGACCGCTTGTGCGTGGAACTGCTCGAGGTCGGTCGCCCCGACGTACGTACACGAGCTGCGGACCCCGGCCACGATGGCGTCGAGAAGGTCCTCCACACTCGGATGCTCCGGGTCGAGGTACATCCGCGCACTCGAGATTCCCTCGCCGAACAACCCCTTGCGGGCGCGTTCGAACGGCGAGTCCTCAGCGGTACGGAAGCGCACCGCTCGGGCGGACGCCATCCCGAAGCTCTCCTTGTAGAGCCGGCCCTCGTTGTCCCGCTGCGCGTCGCCCGGCGACTCGTACGTACCGGCGAACCATGAACCGATCATCACGTTGGCGGCGCCGGCGGCAAGGGCGAGCGCCACATCGCGTGGATGGCGTACGCCGCCGTCGGCCCACACGTGTTTGCCGAGGGCGCGAGCACGAGCGGCACATTCGTACACCGCGGAAAACTGCGGCCGGCCCACGGCCGTCATCATCCTGGTGGTGCACATGGCCCCTGGCCCCACGCCGACCTTCACGATGTCGGCTCCCGCCGCCACCAGGTCGCTGACCCCTTCGGCGGTGGCGACGTTGCCCGCCACGACCGGCACCGAAGGTTGGAGGGCACGGATGAGCCGGAGTACGTCGAGGGTGCGTTCCTGGTGTCCGTGTGCGGTGTCGACCACGAGCACGTCGATGCCGGCGTCGAGGAGGGCCTTGGCCTTGGTCTCGACATCGCCGTTGATGCCGATCGCGGCACCGATCCGGAGTTTGCCGGCCGCGTCGACGGCGGGTTCGTACAAGCTCGCGCGGAGTGCTCGCAGCCGGGTGAGGATGCCGACGATGTGTCCGTCGGCGTCGACGATCGGCGCGAGCCGGTGCCGACCGTCGTGCAGTTGGTTGAACGCGTGCTCGGCGTCGATGCCGGCCGGCAGGGTGAGCAGCTCGGTCGACATGATGCTGCCGAGCTGGGTGAACCGGTCGACACCGTCGCAGTCCGCTTCGGTGACGACACCGACAGCCCGGCTGTCGTCGACGACGATGACGGCGCCGTGTCCGCGTTTGGGCAGCAGGTTGATCGCCTCGCCGACGGTGCCGGTACGGACCATCGTGATCGGCGTGTCGTAGACGGTGTGCCGCTCCTTGGTCCACGCCACCACGTCGGCTACCACGTCGACGGGGATGTCTTGGGGAATGATGGCCAGCCCGCCACACCGGGCCACCGTCTCGGCCATCCGGCGGCCGGACACAGCCGTCATGTTCGCGGTGACGATGGGGAGGGTCGTACCGCTGCCGTCGACGGTCGCGAGATCGACGTCGAGCCGGGACGTGACCGCCGAGCGGTTGGGTACGAGGAACACGTCCGAGTACGTGAGGTCCTGCTCAGGAACTCGGCCCTGGAGGAAGCGCACGTCCACCCCCTACTAGTTCTGTCTGGGGTCGGCCCAGATCGTCGAGCGGGGACCGGGTGGCGCGTCCCCGGGTGGTCGAGTTGCTGTCGCCTCCGACGAGCTTGTCGAACACTTGCAGGCTACGACTGGTCGGCAACCGGCCCGCGCGGGGTGTCCGCCCCGCCATGGTCCCAGTCGTACGCCGGCTTCGCGACCGGCGTCTCGCGGAAGGGCCCGCTCGGCCGGCGGCGGGCGGTCCGGGTGGAATGTTCTGCCTGTCAGGCTGGTTGCGTCACCGGCAGGACTGCCGGAAAAGTTCCGATTCGAGGAGCCTCCCATGCCGTACGTCAATGTCCGGATCACCCGCGACGGCGCGACCGCTGAGCAGAAGGCCGAGGTGATCAAGGGTGTGACCGACGTGTTGGTGAGGGTCCTCGACAAGGATCCGGCGCGGACGTTCGTCGTGATCGACGAGGTGGACACCGACAACTGGGGCGTCGGCGGGATCTCGGTGAGCGAGGTCCGCAGAGCCGCCCCCTGACCGAACGGCCACCGCTCTCCTCGAAGAGGGCGCCCTCATCGAGGAGTTGTGCTCGCCTCGCCGGTGCTCGCGTCGCCGGCCTCGCCGGTTCTCGTGTCCCCGGTCTCCCCGGTCTCCCCGGTCTCTTCGGCCGCGAGCTGGAATACCCGCGACTTGGAGATCCCCAGGACCCGGGCGGCGTCTCGCCCCGGCATCCCGAAGTCGCGGAGGAGTCGTGCGGCCCGGCGCAGCGACAGCATCCGCGCATGATGCGCGTCCTGTTCCTCACGCGCATAGGTGTCGGCGGAGTCCAGGGCGTCGGCCACGCCGAACGGCAGCAACCACTCGACCCGCATGTCCACCCCTGAAGCATCCCCCCCGGATGCTTCAGCGATGAGCCGGGCGGCGACCGTGGTCACGTCGTCCCACGATCTCGCGGCAGCCGCTCCCACGTCATCGACCCGGATCACCCATGCTCCGGCGTCGGGCATGTACTCCGCCGACACGTCGAACGCGACCACGGCCAACCCCCTCGTTCTCGCGGTCAAGGGGCCCGCCCCCCGTAAGCGGGCCCCAACGGCGACTCCGTCCCCTGAGCCCCGCTGGCTCCCCCTGTTCGCCTCCCCCTGAGGCCCGCTGGCTCCCCTATGCGCATCCCCGTGTGCGCATCCCCGTGTGCGCATCCCCTCGCGCATCCCCCTGCGCGTGAACCGGTTGCAGCGACCACCCGACGAGAGGAAAGTATCTTCCGCGCGGGCCGCCGTCCAGCGCCCTGGACGCCAGCCGGACAGGTCGACTGCACCTTGTTGACCAGACGGCTGGCCGAAGCCGCAAATCCTCCCGAGCAAGGCACCCGGCGCACCTGCACGGGACCCGTAGCGGGAGCGGCAGATCGCCCAAAAGCGAAGATTTGCTGAGGAACACGAAACGGCAACGATGTCGGATCTGCCTCGATGTGGACCGCGCGCATCGGCCCTGAATGTGAGGTGCGTCACACGGCCCGCATCAACCGCTATCGCTCATAGTAGAAGGCATCGATTCGCCAGAGCGGCCATATCGTACGCACCTCAAATCGGGCTATTTCTTGCTTTGACGTATTCGCGCGATCCCGGCAGCCGGCGAGGTCGAGAGGGGATTTCTCGCAGAACGTACACAGGAGCGAGCCGAACGTGCTTTGCGGCAAATCAGCGACTAATGCCGATCACGCACCTTGTCGTCCTACGACCCGCAGTCGTAGCTGCTCATGATGCTGTCACTGGAAAGCACCAAAGGTCCTCTGTTAGGAC
>JBOHED010000249.1:0-5841 GCA_050700915.1 Actinopolymorphaceae bacterium
CGAGGCGCACCTCGACCTGGCGGCCCACGGCGGATGCGTACCGCTCGAGGGTCGACAGCCGGACGTCGACGTCTCCGGCCTCGATCCGGGCGACGGCGGACTGCGACGTGCCCATCCGCGCGGCCACCTGGGTCTGGGAGAGTCCGGACCGTCTGCGGAGTTCGCCCAGTTCCGTGGCGAGCTGACGGCGTCTGATGGCCATCTCCCGAAAACCCGGCATTACCGGCAGGTTGTCCCGGTCCTCCGTTGCCATACCTCAGACGCTATCTCGAAAACGAGATAACACCTACCCAGCCCTAGCCTGCTCAGCCCGGAATGATCACGTACGCGTGATCATTTCCCGGTGCGAGACGGTGGCCAGGGGATGTCAGGCCGTGGGAGAGGCGTCGACGAAGGGTGGGCGGCGGACGACGAACGGCTGGGGTCGGCCACGGACGTCGACCGCTACCTCGGCGCCGTCGGAGACCTCGGCCGCCAGCAGAGCCAGGCCGACGCCCACGCGGCGGGTCGGCGAGAACGTCCCGCTCGTCACGGTGCCGAGCACCGCGCCAGATCCGTCGACCACCGACATGCCCGGCCGCGGGATCCCCCTGCCCTGTGCCTCGAGACCGCGCAGCCGCCGCGAGGGACCAGCCGCTCGCTCCTCCGACAGCACCGACCGTCCCCAGAACGCCGGCTTCTTCCAGCCGACGGCCCAGCCGAGCCGCGCCTGGACCGGCGTCACGTCGAGTGAGATGTCCTGGCCGTGCAGCGGGTAGCCCATCTCGGTCCGCAGCGTGTCGCGGGCGCCGAGCCCGCACGGCATCACGTCGAAGGTCGGACCCGCCTCGAACAGCGCGTCCCACACCGTCCCCGCCGCGTCGACGGGGATCACCAGCTCGTACCCGCGCTCCCCGGTGTAGCCCGTGCGCGCCACGGTCAGCGTGGTGCCGCCCCAGGGAGCCTCGACGAACGACATGTACGCATGACCGGCCGGCAGCCCTACCGCGGCCAGCAGGTCGTCACTGCGCGGACCCTGGACGGCGAGGACGGCGTACGCCTCGTGCAGGTCGGTCACCGCGACACCGGCCGGGGCCTCGGCCGCGAGCCGGCGGACGACCTCGGCGGTGTTGGCGGCGTTGGGAACGAGGAACATCTCGTCCGGCCCCACGAAGTAGGCGATCAGGTCGTCGACGACGCCGCCGGTCGCGTCGTCGCAGCAGAGCGTGTACTGCGCCTGCCCGGGCGCGATCTTGTCCAAGGCGTTGGTCAGGGTGGCGTCGACATAGGCCGCAGCGCCGGAGCCGCGCAGGCGCGCCTTGCCCAGGTGGCTCACATCGAAGACGCCGACACTGGTGCGGACCGCCTGGTGTTCGGCGAGAACGCCGCCACCGGGATACTCGAGCGGCATCTCCCAACCACCGAACGGAGCGAGCTTCGCACCCAGGGCGAGGTGCCGGTCGTGGAGTGGCGAACGCATCATGCGTGCGAACCTATCCTCCTGACCAACGCCGGCCGAGGCACACCATCCGCGCCGGGCCGGCGTCCCGACGACGTACCATCCGCGCGAGCCCTGGAACCGGCAAGACTGCGCCCTGCCGGGCCGACCACGAGGAGAAGATCAAGCGTGAGCGCCGCGAATCCGACCATCGCCATACGCAAAGCCTCAGCAGTGACGGTCAAGGTAGACGCCGTCGTCATCGGCGTCGCACCTGCCGACGGGGGCGCGGTCGCGCTCATTGCCGGGGCCGACGGGATCGACGACGCCCTTGGTGGCTCGCTCGTCCAGACGCTCCGTGCGCTCGGCGCGAAGGGCAAGACCGACGAGGTCACCCTCGTACCCTCCGGCGGCGCCGTCGCCGCACCCGTCATCGCCGCGGTCGGCCTCGGCAAGGACAGGAACGTCAACAACGACGCCGCCCTGGAGGCGTTGCGGCGGGCGGCCGGCGCCGCCGTGCGCCGCCTGACCGGCAAGGCCGGCACGGTCGCCTTCGCTCTCACGGCCGACGACGCGGCCGACATCGGTGCAGTCGCCGAGGGCGCCCTGCTCGGTGCGTACTCCTACGAGCGCTACCGCTCGACACAGGGCGGCGACCGTCCCACGCCGATCGCGACACTGACCATCCTCACCGAGAAGTCCCGCGACAAGGCCGTCAAGAACGCCTTGACACGCGCCCAGTCCGTCGCCCGTGCGGTCAACCTCACCCGCTCATGGGTCAACGCCGCACCGTCCGACCTCTACCCGGCCGCGTTCGCCGACCAGGCGAAGGCCGAGGCCAAGAAGGCGAAGCTCGCCGTCGAGGTGCTCGACGAGAAGGCTCTCACCACCGGCGGCTACGGCGGGATCATCGGCGTCGGCCAGGGGTCGGAGCGGCCGCCCCGGCTGGTCCGGCTGAGCTACCGCCCTGCTCGCGCCAAGAAGCACCTCGCCTTCGTGGGCAAGGGAATCACCTTCGACACCGGCGGCATCTCGCTGAAGCCAGCCGACAGCATGGTCACGATGAAGTGCGACATGGGCGGTGCCGCCGCGGTCCTCGCCGCCACCACCGCGATCGCCGAGCTGGGACTGCCGGTGGCGGTGACGGCGTACGCACCGATGGCGGAGAACATGCCGTCGGGTTCGGCGCAGCGCCCATCCGACGTCCTGACGATGTACGGCGGCAAGACGGTCGAGGTGCTCAACACCGACGCGGAGGGTCGGCTGGTGCTGGCCGACGCGATCGTCCGGGCCGGCGAGGACAAGCCCGACCTCATCGTCGACGTCGCCACCCTCACCGGTGCCTGCATGGTCGCGCTGGGCGCCCGGACGTTCGGGATCATGGCCAACGACGACGATCTCGCGACGAATGTCCGCGCCATCGCCGCACGCGTCGGCGAGGACGGGTGGCCGTTGCCGATCCCCGAAGGCACCCGCGAACGCCTCGAGTCCAAAGTCGCCGACCTCGCCAACATCGCCACACAGCGCCTCGGCGGTGCCCTCGTGGCGGGCGCGTTCCTGCAGGACTTCGTGGCCGACGGGATCGTGTGGGCGCACCTCGACATCGCCGGTCCGTCGTTCAACGAGGGCGGACCGTTCGGCTACACGCCAAGCGGGGGCACCGGATCGGCCGTCCGCACCCTGATCGGGCTTGCCGAGGCCGCCGCCGAGGGCGAGGTGTAGACGTTCGCCTCACCGGTAGGCACTGGCCTGCAGGTCGTACAGCTCGGCGTAGAGGCCGCGGCTTCGGATCAGGTCGGCGTGGCAGCCGTACTCACGGATGCGGCCGCCGTCCAGCACGAGGATGAGGTCGGCCATGCGTACGGTCGAGAACCGGTGGGTGACCAGCAACGTCACCCCACCGGTGGTCCTGGCGTCCTGTGTGGCGGCGGTGAACCGCTCGAACAGGGCATGCTCGGCCGCCGCGTCCAGCGCGGCGGTGGGCTCGTCGAGGACGAGTAGCAGCGGGCTGTCTCGCATCCGGGCCCGTGCGAGCGCGACCCGCTGCCACTGCCCACCGGACAGGTCGACGCCACCTTCCCATCCCGCGCCCAGCTGGGTGCGTCCGACCCGCACGACGTGGTGCGCAACACTCCTTGCGCAATATGTCCGACAGCGGTCAGCGCCGGACGATCGCCGTGGTCAGGCGCTGGTTTCGTCAGCTTTGCGTGACATGTCCTCCTGGGCGGCCGCCTGGCGGCGGTTCCACTCGCGCATCCGCTGCGGGTAGCCGACCACCTGGGCGTCGTAGCTCGGGACCCCGAGCTTGTTGGCGAAGTTGTGGGCGAACGCCGCATCCGGCACACGTCGCCGGGTCCACTCGCCATCCGACGCGACCAGCAGCAGGGTCATGTCTGTCACCGCCGTACGAGGCTCGACGAAGCCCTCGACCCCTCGACGGGTGCGGGTGAAGTTCTCCAGGTGGGCTTTGTCCTCCGCCGACCAACCGCGTCGGCCCACGCCCGATCCACCGGATCCACCAGATCCACCCGCGCGGCCCTTTCGGGTGCGCCGCCGGAACCACCGCAGCATCTCTGCCGACCTCCCAGGTCCTCGGGCACCACGGCCACGACATTCGTTCCTCCGCCGAACGGCTCAAGTGTCGCGTAGGTTCCGCGTGGACGCATAACGCCCTCCGCCCCTTGCCCGCTCCCGGCCCGCCGAGGCGGACCGTTTGGCAGGTATCGCGGCGGGGGTGCAAGGATGACCGTGACGTGACGGTCGCGTGCTGGCCATGCGGTCGTCGACACCACGTTTTCGATCAACGCACGCGGAGGACCCCGTGGCGGACAACGCCGGCACCGCTTTCGACCTGGTGATCCTTGGTGGAGGCAGCGGTGGGTACGCATGCGCGCTACGCGCGTCGGAGCTCGGACTGAAGGTCGCCCTCGTCGAGCGGGACAAGCTGGGCGGCACCTGCCTGCACCGTGGGTGCATCCCGACCAAGGCGCTTCTGCACGCCGCCGAAGTCGCGGACAACGCGCGCGACGGCGGCGACTACGGCATCCGGTCGACGTTCGAAGGCGTCGACATGGCCGGCGTCAACAAGTACAAGGACGGCGTCGTCAACCGTGCCTTCCGAGGTGTCACCGGCCTGCTCAAGGCGGCCGGCGTCACCGTCGTCGAAGGTGAGGGCCGACTCGTCGCGCGGGATGCGGTCGAGGTCAACGGCACCCGCTACACCGCGCCGAACATCCTGCTGTCCACCGGGTCGTACTCCAAGTCCCTTCCCGGGCTCGACATCGACGGTGAACGCATCATCACCAGCGAGCACGCCCTCCTCCTCGACGAGGCGCCGAAATCGGTCATCGTCCTCGGCGGCGGTGTGATCGGAGTCGAGTTCGCCAGCGTGTGGCGGTCCTTCGGTGCCGAGGTCACGATCATCGAGGCACTGCCGCGCCTGGTCGCGGTCGAGGACGAAGACTCCTCCCAGATGGTCGAGCGGACCTTCCGTCGCCGGGGGATCACGACCAAGACCAACACGTCGTACAAGGCCGTCGAACGCACGGACACCGGCGTACGACTGACCGTCGAGTCCGGTGAGACCTATGAAGCCGAACTCCTGCTCGTCTCCGTCGGTCGCGGCCCGACCACCGCGGGCATCGGCTACGAGGACGTCGGCGTCGCGATGGACCGCGGCTTCGTCCTCACCGACGAACGCCTTCGTACGAACGTCCCCGGCGTCCGCGCGGCCGGCGACATCGTGCCCGGCTACCAACTCGCCCACCGGGGCTTCCAGCAGGGCATCTTCATCGCCGAGGACATCGCCGGTCTCGACCCGGCCGTCATCGACGAGACGGGCATCCCGCGGGTCACCTACTCCGATCCCGAGGTCGCGTCGATGGGGCTCAACGAAGCTGTGGCCGCGGAGAAGTACGGCGCCGACGGCATCACGACCTTCACCTACGACCTTGCGGGCAACCCCAAGAGCCAGATCCTTCGTACGCGTGGGTTCGTCAAGGTGATCCGCGCCAAGGACGGTCCGGTCGTCGGCATCCACATGGTGGGGGCGCGCGTCGGCGAACTCGTCTCAGAGGCTCAGCTCATCTACAACTGGGAGGCGTTCCCCGAGGAGGTCGCCCAACTCGTGCACATGCACCCCACGCAGAGCGAGGCGATCGGCGAGGCCCACATGGCCCTTGCCGGCAAACCGCTGCACAGCCACAGCTGAACCTGGTCCACCAGACTTCGGACACCCCCAGACTTCGGATACTCAGGACAAGGAGAAACGATGCCGGTCTCCGTCACCCTCCCCGCCCTCGGGGAGAGCGTCACCGAGGGAACCGTGACGCGGTGGCTCAAGCAGGTGGGCGACACCGTCCAGGCCGACGAGCCACTGCTCGAGGTCTCCACCGACAAGGTCGACACCGAGATCCCCGCACCTG
>JBOHED010000250.1:0-2000 GCA_050700915.1 Actinopolymorphaceae bacterium
GTTCCGGCACGCGGTCACCGCAACGATGGAGCACAACCGGCGCCACACCAGGCTGTCGGAGATCGTCAGCGAACCGGGTCACGGTCTGGAAGTGCGTGCGTACGGTTTGCGTGGACTGCTCACCGACCGGATCGTGGAGCTGTTCGGCTGGCAGAACGAGCCGCGTTGGCGGGCCCGGCGGCAGGGCAGCCTCCTCGAGATCGCCGCCCGCGTCCTCTTCGGCATCGCCTACGGCGCAGCCATCGTCTTCGTCCTGTGGCTGGCGCGAGCGGGACGTGCGACGCCGGGAGACGTGACGATAGTGATGCTCCTTGCACCGCAGACCGACCAGGCCGCGCAACGCCTGGCCGACACCGTACGCGTGGTCATCGCGATGCTGGACGTTGCCGGACACATCCGATGGCTGCGGCGATGCATCGGCGAGCAGGTTGCGTGGGCCGGCACCGCCGAGCCCCCGACGGCTCTGCGGCACGGCATCGAGCTCCAGAACGTGTCATTCGCCTACCCAGGGACGACACACCCCGTGGTTCGCGATCTCAGCGTGCACCTGCCCGCCGGAACCACGGTAGCGCTGGTCGGAGACAACGGCGCGGGCAAGACCACGATGGTGAAACTGCTGGCTCGCCTCTATGACCCGAGCAATGGCGCCATCCTCGTCGACGGCACCGACCTCCGCACGATCGACCACCGGGCCTGGCGCAGCCGGATCTCGGCCGGCTTCCAAGACTTCGCACGGTACGAATACACCGCCCGAGAAGCCATCGGACTCGGCGAACCAACCCGACTGAATCGACCGGACCAACCAGGTCCACCACTCGACGTGGCCGCCCGTGCCAACGATGATGACGGCTACGACGCGGCCATCGACGCCGGCGACGCCCGCGCCGTCATCGACCGGCTCCCCGACGGACTGAACACCCGGCTGGGCAAGCGGTTCGGCGGAACCGACCTGTCCGGCGGTCAGTGGCAACGACTCGCACTCGCCCGCGCGTTCCTCCGTGAACGACCACTGCTCGTACTGCTCGACGAACCGGCCGCCGCCCTCGACCCGGAATCCGAACACGCCCTCCTGGACCGGTTCAACGCCGCATCCGCCGCCGCCCGCGCCACCGGCGGCATCACCCTTCTGGTCTCCCACCGACTCTCCACCGTACGAATGGCCGACCTCATCCTCGTCTTCGAAAACGGCGCACTCGCCGAATCCGGCAGCCACCACGACCTCATGGCCACCGGAGGGCCCTACTCCGAGCTCTTCGAACTCCAAGCCAGCGCCTACCGATGAAGGACCGTCCTCGGACGGCCGGCGTCGAGCATGGAACCTGCCTCATCGAAGACCTCAGAGGGCTCCGCCCTTCGAACCTCCCGATCCCCTCTCCGGCAGGGGAGCGCCGACTCCTCTGCCATCGGACAACACGTGGGCGGCGTACCGGGAACCTGCATAGGGCTGCGAGGCCAAGCCCGACGGTCGACGTGTCGAGCCTTGCAGGCTACGCAGAACCCGGGTGCGGGCAACCTGTCCGACCGAGGGCAGAGGAGTCACTTCGGGACCGGGTTGTGGACCATGCGTGGCATCACCACGTCGGGCAGATATCCAGGGAGATGTCGCGAGCCGCTCCAGGTTCCGCCTAGCGTGCGCTGCAAACCTCGGGTCATCCGCCGGAAGGGTTTGATGGCCCACCAGAGCATTGACGACCATGCGAGAAGGACAGTCTCCAGTCGATCGGGCGCCGGTGGGTCCCCTGTGGGAAGACTGGCGCCGACAGCTGCCGGACGGCCTCTCCCACGCCTACTGACCTGGCCGTTCGTCTGTCAATCCTGTCTTGTGAGGCACTCGCAGACGGCACTTCATTGACAGAACCATTGACAGACGTCAGTACCGGCCGGGGGTATTACCGTTACGCAACGGACGGCTTGGGCTTGAAGTTCACTGCAAGCTCGACGTCGAGCGCGTGGGCGATCCGCTCGAGCACGGGCAGGGTGGGGACGGTGCCGCCGGCTTC
>JBOHED010000251.1:0-2251 GCA_050700915.1 Actinopolymorphaceae bacterium
AGCCCACCCCGCCCCACCCGGCCACGTAGCTGGTGGAGCTGGGACACCCCGAACCAGTCGGCGTCCATCACCACCATGGTCGAGGCGTTGGGCACGTCCACACCGACCTCGATCACCGTCGTCGCCACCAGGACGTCGATCTCACCGGCGGCGAAGTCGCGCATCACGGCGTCCTTGACATCCGAGGTCAGCCGGCCGTGCAGCACCTCGACCCGTAGGTCGGCCAGTTGGTCGGCGCGCAGCGACGCCGCGAGGTCGAGAAGCGACTCAGCCTCAGGTCGGCTCGACGGCGCACGAGTCCGTGAGCGGCCGCCCTGGAGCAGCTTGAGCACCGGCGGGCTGGTGCCGTCCGGCGGCACGATCTCTCCCGGCCCGGGCCCGTCGTCGCCGATCCGCGGGCAGACGATGTACGCCTGCCGCCCTTGGGCGACCTCCTCACGGATCCGCAACCAGGCGCGTTCGAGCCAGGCCGGCCGGTCCGCGATCGGGACGACGGTGGTCTGGACCGCCGCCCGGCCCTTCGGCAGCTCGGCCAACGTCGACACCTCGAGGTCGCCGAACACCGTCATCGCTACCGTGCGCGGGATCGGCGTGGCCGTCATCACCAGGACGTGCGGCGGCGCGCCGCCCGCCTTCTCGGTGAGCGCGGCGCGTTGCTCCACCCCGAACCGGTGCTGCTCGTCGACCACCACCAGCCCCAGGTCGGCGAACATCACCTGGTCCTCGAGCAACGCGTGCGTACCGATGACCAGGCCGGCCTCGCCGGACGCGATCTCGAGCAGCGCCTTGCGGCGGGTGGCGGTGCTCTGGCCGCCGGTCAACAGGACGACCTTGGTGCCCTGGTCGGAGCCGCCGAGCAGGCCGCGTTCGGCGAGCGGCCCGAGCAGTTGGCTGATCGAACGGAGGTGCTGCTGGGCGAGCACCTCCGTGGGCGCGAGCAGGGCGGCCTGTCCCCCGGCGTCGACGACGGCCAGCATCGCGCGGACGGCACAGACCGTCTTGCCGCTGCCCACCTCGCCCTGCAACAGTCGCTGCATCGGGTGGTCGCGGGCCAGGTCGTGCTCGACCGCCTCACCGACCTCGCGTTGACCCGCCGTGAGCGCGAACGGAAGCCGCCCGTCGAACGCTGCCAGCACTCCGTCGGGCCGCGCCACCCGCGGCGTGGCCGGCAGCTCCCGCGCCGCGGACCGCCGTCGGGCGAGCTCGATCTGGAGGACGAACGCCTCCTCGAACCGGAACCGCTTCCGGGCGGCGGTGACGTCGGCCTGGGCCGAGGGCCGGTGCAGGGCGAAGAACGCGTCCCGCAGGCCCAGCAGCCCGTGCCGTTCACGTACCTCGGCCGGAATCGGGTCCGGCACCATCTCCAGCGCGTCGAGCACCCGTCGTACGGACCGGGCGACGGTCCAGCTGGGCACCTGCGACGTCGCCGGATAGATCGGCATCAGCTGCCCGGCGAACGCCTCGGTGAGGTTGTCGTCGAAGTCCTCGTCGTCGGTGAGGAGTACGTAGTCGGGATGGGTGAGCTGGCGATTGCCGCGGAAGGAGTCCACCTTGCCGGCGAACAGCCCGCGCATGCCGACCTGGAGCTTGTTGCCCCGCCACGCCTGGTTGAAGAACGTCAACGACAGCCGGCCGCGGCCGTCCGTGACGACGACCTGGAGGATGTGGCCCTTGCGTGGCCTTTTCTTGATCTTGATCGGGCGGCCGATGACCGAGGCGATCTCCGCCATGACGGTGACCTCCTCGCCGACCCGGAGGTCGTCGAGGTTGGTGAGCTCGCCACGCTGCACGTAGCGTCGCGGATAGTGCCGCAACAGGTCGCCGGCGGTCTCGAGGTCGAGGCGTTCACGGAGGTTGCTGGCGGCGCCCTCGGAGAGGACACCCACGAGGTGGGTGCCGAGGGTCGCCTTCGACTTCAACGGAAGGACTCTTGCCATCACTCCGCCCCGATGAGCAGGTGCCATGCCGGTCAAGGGGCGCGGTTGGCTGCCGGCACGGCCGAACGTGTCGACCCTATCGATCACCACCCACAAGCCCCCGGGTTGGCGCAGCGTGCCGCCGGTCGGATACTCTCGACCGGTTGCCCCCGTGAGCGCCACCCTCACCTGACGTGTCGTGAGCGCCGATCGGCCGGGCGACCGTCCATATCCAGAATCTGCACAGGAGTGTCTGCCGTGGCTGCCGTCTGCGACGTTTGTGGCAAGGGTCCCAGGTTCGGCAACAGTGTGGCCCGCACGGGTACCCGCGCGCT
>JBOHED010000252.1:0-5213 GCA_050700915.1 Actinopolymorphaceae bacterium
CCAGCGTTCCGCAGCCCAACCGCTCAGCTTCGGCGGACACATAGTCAGGGACCGTCTTGCGGATGAAGGTGTAGTCGCGCTCGTGGACTCGTTCCTGGGCGATGAACGCGACGGCGCCCTTGGAACCGCAGTCGACCCGCACCGCGGCAACGGTCGGGCTGTAGGTGCCATCCACGGTGACCGCCCCGGTGGACTCGATGGAGGGACCGCCGTTGAGGTAGGCGTCCTGGAATGCCGGGATCAGGCTCGTGTCCTCGATCGTCTGGAGGCGGAGCTCTGGTTGGCCGGCGTACGGCGACACCGCGATGTCGCACGTGCGGACGTGGCGGCTCCCACCGGCAGAGGTCCGCGTGAGGTTGCCTTTCCTCACGTAGAGCTTCGGCAGCCGCAACCCGGCCAGACCGCACAGGTCGTCGCCCACCGGCAAGGGTTGGAAGTTCGGCAGGGGCGCCGATGCGCCGGGCTCATGGAGCTTGTCCGCCTCGGGGCATCCGAGTTCTGCCACCGCGCCATTCGCGGCGTCGACGGCTGTCCGGGCCAGGGCCATCCGGTGTGTGGCGGCTCTGTCGTCGTTGGTGGTGCCGATGCTCGGCTCGCCTTCGCCCATGGACACGTCGACGACACCAAGGCCGGTGACTCCGCCGGGCCTGATGCAGGACGACGGGAGTGCGACCCAGGCGCGGGTGTCCGAAGCCATTCCCACGAGGCCATCGCCGAGCGGAGTCAGTCGGGAGTCGAGGAACTCGTCCGACCACGCGATGTTGTTGGAGCGCAGGCCACCGAGCTGGTGGACACGGACATCGATCTGCCGGCCGTCGGTGTCTCCGTCGTGGCTGGTGATGCGGCACTGGCCGGTCAGCGCGGCTTGGTCGCTCTGCGACGGCCACACGTCGGAATCGTCGGTGTCCCAGCCACCGAGCGCCTCGTCGAGGTCGTGGGAGTTCACCGAGTCCCAGCAGGGGGAGCTGACGAACGGCAGCGAATCTGTCTGCCAGGCGGTGACGCCCGCGCCAAGGAGCGCTCCGACGAGTACGAGGGCGAGTGCGCTCAGCGAGCGACGCCACCAGCCTGTGCCGCTGTCCGGTCCTGCAGGTGTCCGCACCTGGTCTCTCCTTGCTCAGCGTGGGTCCGTTGAGCACCATCGAAGCGAAGCCGGCATCGTCCCGTCCAGCCGGGTCAGGACCATCGGGTCAGGGACCCGTCCCGCTGAACCTTGCGGAGCCCGGCGGCGAAGGCCAGCACACCCAGCGGCAGGGACACGGCACCGAAGACCAGCAGGAACACGAGATCGCCCCACAGCGCAGGCGAGTCGAGTCCACTCCGTCCGTTGAGCGCGAGCCGCGCCGCGCGGATCGCATGGGTCTGCGGCAACCATTCGCTCAACGGTTGCAGCCACGTCGGCAGGACCGAAGGCGGGAAATAGACGCCGGCAAGAAGTGCGACTCCGAAACCGACCAGCCACTCCACCGGATTCTGGCCCCAGTTCCTGGCGCCGAGCAGCGAGAACGTACTTGCCCCTAGAAGCCCGAGCCCCGTAAGGGAGAACACGCCGGCGACCAGGATGACCAACACCATCGGCAGGTGCGGGACGTCCACCGACACCCCGAAGATCGCCACACCCACGAGTACGTACGCCACGGTGTTGATCGCCGCCATCAGATAGCTGAACAGCACCGACCCGGCCAGATAGGCCGACACTCCGCCCGGGTGTTGGAGGTACGTGTCGAACTGCGTCGCCCAGTAGCCGTTCAACCAGGCCTCGTGATAGGCCGACAGCGTGATGGTGAGCACGAGGTTGAACATCACACCGGTGACGATGTAGGTGCCATAACTCATGCCGTACGCATCGACCTCGGGTGTCGCGCCCGGCGCCACGAGTTGACCCATCACGTAGAAGATGGCCGCCGCCGTGAACATCTGGATCAGCAAGAGAACGAAACTGGGCAGGAAGAACGCCCACCCGAAGTACGCGTTCTTCAGGCTGAACCCCACCAGGAACAGCCACTGCGAAACGCCCTCGCGTTTCAGCTCCGCGGCCGACCCTGGCGCGGTGGTCGGTAGCCCGGACCGAGGGCCGGCGGGACCAGCCTCGGGACCTGCCTCGGGAGTCGCCGACATCATCGGATCCTCTTGTCTGTCAGGGAGATGAACACGTCCTCGAGGCTGGGCTCCTGAGTCGCCATGCTGCGGATCGCCACTCCACCGGCGGCGAGTGTGTCGGCCACGCCGCCTGTCGCGCGGTCCAGATCCTCGCAGTGGATCCGCAGCGACTCCTCCAACCCCTCCTCACCGGACGGCGCGACGACCGCCGCGATGACGCCGGGAAGGGCACGCAACGTCGGGAGGACGTCCCTCGATATCCGTTCGGCTCTGATCTCCAGGATCGACCGCTCGCCGACCGCCCGCTTGAGTTCGAGAGGTGTGCCGATGGCCACAATGCGGCCGCGGTCCATGATGGCCACCCGGGCGCACAGGTCCTCGGCCTCGTCCATCCGATGGGTGGTGAGGATGCCCGCCGCACCCGAACCGATCAGCTGGCGCATCAGGAAGTCCCTGACCTGGTAGGCGCCATCAGGGTCGAGCCCGACCGTGGGTTCGTCCAGGAAGAACACCGGCGTCCGGATCATGAACGCCTTGGCCAGCAGCATCCGCTGCCGCTCGCCGGCCGAGAGCGTCGGCGGCTTGTCGTTCCCGTGCTCGGCCATGTCCAACCAGGCAAGGGTTTCGTCGATTCTTGTGGTGCGTTCGGCCTTGTCGAGCCCGTACAACGTGCCGAAGAAGTGCAGGTTCTGCCGCACGGTGAGTCCCCAGTCGAACGCCGACCACTGACCCGAGCCGACGAGATTCATCGACAGTTTCACCTCGTCCTGCTGGCTCACGACGTCGTAGCCGTTGACGAACGCCGCGCCCTCGTCGAGGGCGAGCAGCGTCGCCAGACAGCGGAGGAACGTGGTCTTACCCGCCCCGTTGGGACCCAGCAGGCCGAGCAGTTCGCCGCGGGCCACCGTGAGGTCGACGCCGTCGAGGGCGTTCTTCCACCGGCGTTCCTGGCGGTACTTGATGAACGAGGAGATGATCCAGTGCGCATCACCGAACCCCCAGCCGAGAGGGAGTCCTTCGCGGGAGATGAACTTCTTCCGTACGCCGTAGGCCTCGACCGCGAACCGCTCGGGGTCGGGGGTGGGGGTGGGCGTCGGGATAGGGAGTGGGTTCACAGCCATCGCGACAACCTCCCGTCGGCCCGGGCCTGTTCCATCCCGTGGCGGAAGACCAGCCAGCCCAGCGGAATTGCCAGCGCCGCATAGCCGACCAGCACCACGATGTCGACAAGCAGCGGGGCCAGGGGAAGATCCGCGACCAACGGCAGCGGTGGCAGGGATTCCGCGCCGAACAACGCCCTGCGCATGCCGTCGAGTGCGTACGTCTGAGGGACCAGGTAGCACAACCACTGCACTCCCGCCGGCAGGACCTGGATCGGGAAATAGACTCCCGCCACCAGGCTGGAGATCGTCAGCACCGCGAACTGCACCGGATCCTGACCGCCTCTCGCGTCGAGGAGATAGACCATGCCGGCGGCGGCAAGACCGAGCCCGATGACCGCCGCCAGCGCCGGGATCAGCACCGCGACGAAGGCCGACGCCTGCCCTCCCTCCGGCCAGACGAAGCCGAAGAACAGCCAACCTCCGCCCAGAACAATGGTGATCTGGACCGCGGCGTCAACGAACTTTCCCACCGACACACCGGTCACGAATCCGGGAAGCCGCAACGGCGACGCCAGCAGGATCTCGATCCGGTTGCTCCAGAAGCTCTCCATCAGGCCGAGATACGGGCCGGTGAGCGCGGTGGTCAGCAGGATGTTCAGGGCCAGGCCGGTCAACACGAAGCTCAGATAGCCGCCGGTGAGGCGTTCGACCGCGGGGAGGGACGCGCCGAAGCGGGCGATCATCGCGTAGATGACGAGCTGTTGCACGGTGCCCAGCAGGCCGGTGAGGTAGGACGCCTTGAACCTTGTCTGCAAGGAGAAGTCCCGCTTCACGAACACCCAGATGGCCGCCAGCTGCTGGCGGATCGTGAGGGGGCGCACAGTCATCGGCGTGGCTGCCGTCACCGTGGGCGCGGTGTCGTTTCGTACGACGCTCATGTCACCCTCTCGCGACTGAGGCGGACGTAGACCTCGTCCAGCGTCGGCTCCACCTCGCGGACCTCCAGGACCGTCACGCCGTGGGTCTCCAACCTCGACCGGAGTGCCTCGGGGTCCGGACGTCCTGTCCACGTGGGCCGCAGCCGCGCCCGCCCCGTCGCCACATCTTCGAAGTGCTCGATCAGCTCGGCGACGTTCGGGTCCTTCCTGATCTCCTCGCCGACGGAGCCGCGGTAGCCCGTGACCCACAGTTCGGGAACGCGGTCGGGTGCGTAGCGTGCTCGCAGGGCTGGTGGGGTGTCGCAGGCGAGGACCCGGCCGTGCGAGAAGACCGCCACCCGGTCACACAACTGGTCGGCCTCCTCGAGGTAGTGCGTACTCATGATCACCGTCTGACCGCCGTCGCGGATCAGGTCGTCGCTGATGAACTCCCGGATCAGCCTTGCCACGTGGGGATCGAGGTGGGAGGTGGGTTCGTCGAGCATGACGACGGGAGTACGCGCGATGAAGCACAGCCCGAGGCTGAACCGCTGCAACTCCCCTGCCGACCAGCTCCAGGAGTGTTCGGCGGCCTGGTGTTCGAGCTCGAGACGTTGCAGGACGTAGCTCGCGCGACGTTCGCCCTCCTGCGCCGACAGGCCGCACATCCGGGCGCGGAACAACAGGTTCTCGCGTCCGTTCAGCTGCCACAGGGTGCTCATCCACCCTCCGGCCTTGGCGATGACGACGCTGCGGCGGACGGCGGACCGCTGTCGCCGCAGGTCGAAACCGTTGACCGTCGCCCTCCCGTCGTCGGGATAGATCAGGCAGGACAGGAGTTTGAGGAACGTCGTCTTGCCCGCGCCGTTGGAGCCGACGATGCCGAACAGCTCCCCTTCGCGGACCTCGAGGCTCACCCGGTCGACCACGGTCTTCGCCTCCGGCGGACGGATGGCCCGCTTGGCCATCCCGACCAGGGCGTCGCCCCAGGAGCGGCCGTCGTCGGGCGCCTCGCCCCGGTAGGTCTTGGTCAGGTTCTCGGTCTCGACCGCGTTCATGAGCGGTGGCTCCGTACGACGTGGTAGGTGTCGCG
>JBOHED010000253.1:0-8694 GCA_050700915.1 Actinopolymorphaceae bacterium
GTCGTCACGGGAGGAACGACGACGGCCGGGAGCGATGGTCCTGATCCCAGCCGCGACTCGATCATGACGCTGACGGCGGTCCGCACGGCCGATCGGTGGCGCTTCGCGTCGTTCCAGAACACCCGCCAGACGCCGGTGCCGGGCCTTGGCGGCGCAGCAAGCAGCGCCGGCGTCAAGGCACAGCAGGAGCGGTCATGAACGCGAGATCACGCGAGTCCTGGACCGGCGCCATGTCGGTGTTCGAACCGCTTCGTGCGAGCCGCGTCGGACTGCTCACCACCTACCGCAGGGACGGCCGGGGAGTCGGGACGCCGGTCGGCATCCAGTGGGACGGCGAGCGGGTGTACTTCACGACCCGGGCCAAGACCTGGAAGGTCAAGCGCCTCGCCGGCAACCCCAAGGTGCTCGTGGCTCCCTGTACAAGGCGCGGGCGGGTCCTCGGCGAGGCGGTCGCGTGCATGGCCCACCGGGTCGAACGCACCGAGTCGTCGTTCCAGGCCGCGTTCTGGCGACTGATCTACCGCCTCGTCTATCGAGACACCCCCGTCACATATGAGCTGAGATCCGAAGGGGCACGGGAACCCTGATCACCTCGACGCTCGGCGCCGCAGCGCCGCCGGACGGCTGGCGCTCGGCCACGTCGTGGCGCCATCTAAGCTGGCCAGGTCATGGCGCATCGACCGGCATCCATCACCCACCGGGCCCAGCGGGCCGACCGACCCGGCCGGGCCTCCAAGGCCTCCAAGGCCTCCGGGAAGGCAATCGGATCCGCCCGGCGGATGTTCGTTCTCGCGGTCCCAGGCCTCGCGCCACTGGTGAGACGCGAACTCTCCGCGCTGACCGGCGTACTGGTCACCGACGTCGGCAACGACGGGCGATCCGACGTCGTGCTCTGCGATGTCGACCAGGGCGCCGAGCGACGGCTCCTGCGTCTCGCGAGCGTGGAGGACGTGTTCGCGGAGTTCGGCCGGACGCTGCGTTCGGAAGGTGACCGGCCGCCCTGGATCGCGCGGCGGCTCCTGCGTACGGCCCGGCTCGACCACGGCGTCCAGCTCTGGCGGAGCCAAGGCGACTCGCACACGCAGCGCGGCAAGGGCCAGCGCGGTCCATTGACCTACCGCGTGGTGGTCCGTGTCCTCGATGAGCGCACCTGGCAGCGTACGCAACTCCGTCGCGCGCTGAGCGAGGCCGTCGCCGCGGCCGAACCGCGCTGGCGCACCGCCGATCCCGCCCAGCTGGAGTTGTGGACCGTGGAGTACACCCGGGGACGCTTCGTCGCCGGCGTACGCCTGACCACCGCTCGCCTGCGCCAACACGGCGGAAGGTCCACGGAGCGCACGGGCGCCCTGCGTCCCACCGTCGCGGCGGCCATGGTCGCGCTCGCCGGCACGCCACCGGACAAGGCCGGACAGGGCACGCTGCTCGACCCGTGCTGCGGATCCGGCACGATCCTCGCCGAGGCAAAGGCCGCCGGGTGGAGCGTGCAGGGACGCGACATCGACCCGAGTGCCGTGTCGGCCAGCCGGCGCAACGTCCGTGACGACCGCGACGGTCGGGCGGTTGCCGTGGCCGACGGGGACGCCAGGGAGCTGGACCTCGATGACGGTTCGGTCGACGGGTGCGTGTCGAACCTTCCGTTCGGGCGGCAGTACTCCGTGCAGGGCGAGCCACAGGCATGGTTGCGCGACGTCCTCACCGAGATGGTCCGCGTCACCCGCCCCCGCGGGCGGGTGGTCCTGCTGGCCCCGGACATCCCGAAAGCCAGCGTGCCGCCCGGGCTGCGCTTCCGCGAGCGGTACGACCTCAGGCTGCTCGGTGCGCGGACGGCCATCTGGGTCTACGACCGGCGGTGACCTCGAGGTGAGCGACGCCGAGGTTCTGGGGTTGCCTCACATCGCCCCCATGTTGGCCACACCGGGCCCGATGCCACCGGCCGCCGAGCACGACCGCTGGGCGTTCGAGATGAAATGGGACGGCGTACGCACGGTGGCCTACGCCGCCCGTGACCAGGTGGTCCTCCTCGGACGGTCGGGTCGCGACTTCACCGCGACCTACCCGGAGCTCTCTGGTGTCGCCGCCTCCGAGGTCGCCGGTGGAGTGGGATGCATCGTCGACGGCGAGGTCGTCGCGTTCGACGACCAGGGCAGGCCGAGCTTCGAGCTGCTCCAGTCCCGCATGCACGGGCCGCCGGGAGCGCGAACGCGGTACTCCGGTCGCACCCGCGGGGCCGGAGTGACCGCGCCGGTCGGCTACCTCGTCTTCGACCTGCTCCATCTCCACGGCCGTTCGCTCGTCGGCGAGCCCTACCACGTCCGAAGAGCCCTGCTGAGTGACCTCCCGCTGCCCTCGCCCGCCTGGCAGGTTCCTCCGGCGTTCGAGGGGATGGGCCAAGCCGCACTGGAGACGAGCGCGCGGCAGCGACTGGAAGGGATCGTCGCCAAACGCCTGGACTGGGCGTACGAACCGGGCCGCCGCAGTCCGGCGTGGATCAAGATCAAGCACGTACGCACCCAGGACGTCGTCATCGGCGGTTGGCGGATCGGTGCGGGTTCCCGCGCCGGCACCTTCGCCTCCCTACTGTGCGGGGTGTACGACGACGGTCGACTGCTCTACGCCGGCCGAGTCGGGACCGGCTTCTCCGAGGCGCGGCTGAAGGCACTCACCGAGCGTCTCGTCCCGCTGATGCGCGAGTCCTCGCCGTTCGACGAGCCCGTGCCGGTGGCCGACGCGAGGGACGCGCGGTGGGTCGAACCCGTGCTGGTCGGCGAGGTGGCCTTCGCTCAGTGGACCCGCGACGGCCGACTCTGGCATCCGTCCTGGCGTGGGCTCCGCGACGACCGCACACCGCGGAACGTCGTCCGCGAGCCCTGAAACTCGCCGGCGATCCGGCACCACAGGCCTGCATTCCGTGATTCACCGGCCACAACGTGCCAAGGTCTGGCTCGCGTTCCCGCCGGGTCGTACCTTTTGCCCTAACCCTGGCAATCGTCACGTCCCTGACATCTGGGGCAGATACTTTCGTTTGGCACGGGGCACCCGAAGACCCCGACGGTTCATGCCAGAAGTGAGGGCCATCATGCGGCTTCGTCGATCTCGATCAACGATCGTCCTCAGTCTCACCACCGCGCTCGCGGCGACACTCGCGGCCGTGAGCCTCTCAGCTCCCGCCGTCGCCGCACCACACGTCAGTACGCAGGTTCTGGCGGCGGACACCGACCCGGTGGCTGTTCACCAGGTCGACAGCGCGACGCGGCTGGACGCCGGGGACTACTGGAGCGAGCAGCGGATGCGTTCGGCCACGCCCATGGTTCGACTGCTCGATCGCACAAATGCACACGCATCACCCGCGGGTACTGTCAAGCGCGGCTTGCCGGCGCTCATCCAGCCGACCAGGCAGGCGCTGTCGGACCTTGTTCCGTTGGCGCTCGCGCAGACCGGTGCCACGTGGTCAGGCGGTGGCGCCGTCACGAAGACCGCTGGTCGGGTGTTCTTCAACTTCAACGGCGCGGATGCCTCGTGTTCCGGCGACGCCGTGACGAGCGGGAACAGGAGCGTCGTCATCACCGCCGGCCACTGCGTGAAGTACGAAGGGACCTGGCACACCTCCTGGGTCTTCGTACCCGGCTACGACGACGGCGATCGTCCGCACGGGACCTGGCGGGCCAACACCACGCTGACCACGCCGCAGTGGGAGGCGACCGAGGACCTGAGCTACGACGTCGGCGCGGCAGTCGTCGACCCGCTGAGCGGCCAGCGGCTCACCGACGCTGTAGGCGGTCAGGGCATCGCGTTCAACCAGGACCGTGGCCAGACGATGTACAGCTTCGGTTATCCGGCCGCCGATCCGTACGACGGCGAGAGCCTCATCTACTGCAGCGGAACGACGATCGACGACCCGCTCCTCAGCACCGACCTGGGCCTGCCATGTGACATGACCGGTGGTTCGAGTGGGGGACCGTGGTTCCTGCGGTTCGACGAGGAGTCCGGTGCAGGCGTGCAGAACTCGGTGAACAGTTTCGGCTACGTCTTCCTGCCTGACGTGATGTTTGGTCCGTACTTCGGCAGTGCGGCGAAGGCGCTCTACGACGAGGCCGCGTCCCGCTGAGGTCAATGGCGTACACGGAGCAGATACTCCTTGCGGTTGAGTGGATTGTGGTCGGTGCGCGGCCGGTCGGGGATCGTGCCGCGGACCCGTTCGTAGCGCTCGAAGGCGCACTCGAGAACACCCTCGCCACGCGTGAGCGCGGGAAGCTGTTGCTGGAGTTCGTGCACCCGTGCGGCCGGGATCTCGCCCTCCAGTACCGAAGCCGATCCGTGCGTCGACGGTATGTGTGGCACGGCACGCATCCGAGCCAGCACAGGCAGGATCGGCCCCAGCGTGTCCGCCGGAAGCTCGAGGCGGAAGCGGTGCATGGGTTCGTACACCTTGGTGCCGGCCCGCTTCAGTGCTCTCATCAACACCAGCGGAGTCAGCCGGCGGAAGTCACCAGCTGAGCTCGACGCCTTGCTCCAGCCGTACGGCGGTGGAGGCGTGTAGCCGGAGTGGGTCATGGTGACCGTGCAGTCAGTGACCTCCCATCCGTGGACTCCCTGCCGCAGCGTCTGGTGCACGGTCTCCTCGACGGCTCGCAGGAACGAGTACGGCAGGGAGCCCAGCTCGATCTCCAGCCGGAACGCCACTCCGGTGTCGACCGGTGCCGGCTCGATCCGCAGCCCTACCGTGGCGCGGAACGGGTTGGCGTCGTCGCCCATGAACTCCGCCGACGCGCCGGTGCCGAGAGGGCGTTCGATGCAGATCGTGGTCGTCTCGCGGAAGGTGACGGCGATCCCGTAGTCACCGGCCAGCGTCGCCTGGATGACCTCCTTCTGCACCTCGCCATAGAGCGAGACATGGATCTCCTGGCGGCTGTCGTCCTGTCGCAGGTCGATCAGCGGGTCCTGCTCGGCGAGTTGGGTGAGAGCGGCGTGCAGGGCGCCCTTGTCCGACGGTCGGGACGCCTGGACGACCGACTCCAGGGTGGGCGGCGCGAAGAAGCCTGCGCCTCGACCGGGAAGGTGACCCGCATCCTCCTCCGACGTCTCCGAGGATGCCGTGGGGGCGATATCGTCGCCGATCCGGACCTCGGCGAGGCCCCAGAGTTGGCCGATCTGTCCCGCGGCCACCGAAGGGCGGGGGACGGCCGCGCCGCGGTCGAAGACGGTGATGGCAGTGACCCTTCCCTTGCGGCCGTGGGGGAAACGCAGCCGGTCCCGGGTGTGCAGGGTTCCGGCGTACATGCGTACGTAGGCGATCTTCTCCCCGCTGGCACCGCGTTCGACCTTGAAGACCGTGCCGGCCATCGGTGCGTCGGCGTCGCCGTCCGCCGCGGGCAGCAATTCGATGATTCCGGAGATCAGCGCGTCGACGCCGGCACCGGTGACCGCCGAGCCGAAGAACACGGGGTGCACCCGGCCGCTCCTTACCTGGCTAGCCAGCTCCCGCCGAAGGCGGGTGTACGACACCGCCGACTCGTCGTGGACGTAGCTTGCGAGGAAGGCGTCGTCGTGGTCGGCGAGCAGGTCGACCATGCCGGCGGTGAATCCCGGATCGGCCGGACCGTACGCCGTGAAGCCACCGGTCCGCGTGCCCAGACCGGATACCGACCCCATCGCGATGATCGACGGCGAGAGCTTGACCGCGATGTCGGCCAGGACGGCATCACACCGTGCACCGGCCCGGTCGATCTTGTTGACGAAGACGAGGGTCGGGATCCGCAGTCGCTGGAGGGTACGCAGCAAGACACGGGTCTGGGCCTGCACACCTTCCACGGCAGAGATCACCAGGACCGCGCCGTCGAGCGCGCACAGCACCCGCTCCACCTCGGCGATGAAGTCCGGGTGGCCGGGGGTGTCGATCAGATTGACCGTGACGTCACCGATGACGAATGACACGACCGCGGACTTGATGGTGATGCCGCGCTGCCGCTCCAGTGCGAGCGAGTCGGTCTGCGTACTGCCGTCATCGACCCGGCCGATCTCGTCGATGACACCGGCGGCGAAGAGGAGCCGCTCGGTCAGGCTGGTCTTACCGGCGTCGACATGCGCCAGAATCCCCAAGTTCAACGTGCTCACGACGCGTCATGTCCTCGAGATAGGTGACGGAACCCTTCTGGATGGACACAGACGAACGACGCATTTCGCACTCCCGGGTGAATCGGCTGTTGCCCGGAGTGAAGCAGACCGCCGCCGGGAGGGCAACCGGATTGCGGTAGTAGCTCAGGCGGGTGACGGCGCGGTGCTGGTGCGTACGACGAGATCGGTGGCGAGCTCGATCCGTGGGTTCTCGACCTGTTCACCCCTCGCGAGGCGGAGGACCGTACGGGCAGCGAGGGTGCCCATCTCCGACAGTGGCTGGCGTACGGTCGTCAACGGCGGTGAGGACCAGCGGGCCTCGGGGAGGTCGTCGAACCCGACGACGCTGATGTCGTCGGGCACCCTGAGGCCGCGTTGCCTGATGGCTTCGTAGAGCCCGAACGCCATCTGGTCGTTGGAGGCGAAGATGGCAGACGGCCGTGACCTGTGCTCGAGCAGGTGAGTGCCGGCCTCGAAGCCGGACTGAGGATAGAAGTCGCCCTGCCAGACCAACTCGTCGTCGGCCGCGAGCCCGGCCGACGCCAGCCCGGCACGGTAGCCGTCGAGTCGTGCGCGGCTGCACCGCAGCCGAGGGGGCCCGGCGATGAAGCCGATGCGTTCGTGACCGAGTGCGAGCAGGTGCTCGGTGGCGGCGAGCCCGCCCGTCCAGTTGGTGGCGCCGATCGTCGGCACCTCCAGAGGGGGCACCCCTGCCGTGTCGACCATGACGGTCGGAACGTCCAGCCGGTCCAGCTCGGCCTGTAACGGTGCCTCGAGGCCGGAGCCGACCAGGATCACGCCGTCTGTGGCGCGGGTCCGGACGTTCTGCATCCACTGGCGCGCGGATGCCGCCTTGCCATGGATGGCGGAGATCACGGTTCCGATGTGGGAGGTGTGAGCGACGTCCTCCACCCCCCGGATGATCTCGACCGCCCATGGGCTGTCCAGGTCGTCGAAGACGACGTCGATGAGGCTCGCGTGGTCGCGCGGCCGAGGTTGGCGGCGGCGGTAGCCGCGTCGGCGGAGGAGATCCTCGACATGCTCGCGGGTCTTCGGGGACACGTCGGAGCGCCCGTTGACGACGCGGGAAACGGTGGGCACCGAGACGCCGGCCTCGCGGGCGATCGCGGTGATGGTGACCCGGGATCCGGTGTCAGGTGGCACGACCTTCTCCTTCGTTCGGCGGTCGGGACTGCCGACGGGAGTCGCCCGAAAGTTTGCGGGACCGCTCCGACTGGACGCTTCCTCGGCGGCAGCGGTCATCCTGCCTGATCCACAGGCTTGACGTTACTTCTGGGCGTCTTTACCGTTCACGGCATCTTACGGAAGCTTTCCGGAAATACATCACTGCGATGGGAGATCTCCTGATGAAGGTGACCCGAACAGCTGTCGCGGGCGTTGTCGCCGCAGCGGCCCTCATCACCATCGGCACGTCGACCGCGTCGGCTGAGGACCAACCGGCCAGCGAGAACACATCGACGGATCAGCCGTTGCGCGTCCTGGCGGGCAAAGCCGGGATCGCGTTCGGTACCGCGGTCAACATGGACGCGTACAACAACGACACGACCTACCGTGAGCTCATCGGCCAGGAATTCTCGAGCGTCACGGCCGAGAACGTCATGAAGTGGCAGCTCCTCGAGCCGCAGCGAGGGGTCTACAACTGGGGGCCGGCCGATCAGCTCGTGCGCGTAGCCAACGAGAACGGCCAGAAGGTGCGCGGGCACACGCTCATCTGGCACAACCAACTGCCCACCTGGCTGACCAACGGAGTCGCCTCCGGTGAGATCACACCGGACGAGCTTCGGCAGCTCCTGAAGAACCACATCTTCACGGTGATGCACCACTTCAAGGGCAAGATCCACCAGTGGGATGTCGCCAACGAGGTCATCGACGACAGCGGCAACCTGCGCAACACGATCTGGCTGCAGAACCTGGGGCCGAGCTACATCGCGGACGCGTTCCGGTGGGCTCGCAAGGCCGACCCGGACGCCGCCCTCTATCTGAACGACTACAACGTCGAGGGTCCGAACGCCAAGGCCGATGCGTACTACGCGCTGGTCAAGCAGCTGCTCGCCGACGACGTGCCGGTGCACGGCTTCGGAATCCAGGGCCACCTCGGTGTGCAGTTCGGCTTCTGGCCGGCAAGCGCGGTGGCCGACAACATGAGGCGCTTCGAGGCGCTCGGCCTACAGACGGCGGTCACCGAGGCAGATGTCCGGATGATCATGCCACCCGATGAGGACAAGCTGGCCGCACAGGCACGTGGCTACAGCACGTTGGTCCAGGGCTGCCTGATGGCCAAGCGCTGCAGGTCGTTCACCGTCTGGGGTTTCACCGACAAGTACTCCTGGGTTCCGGGCACTTTCACTGGCCAGGGCGCGGCGAACCTCTTGGCCGAGAACTTCCAGCCCAAGCCGGCTTACCACGCCGTGCAGGATGACCTCGCGCGAGCCGGACGATAGCGCCACCGGACAGTTCCGAGCCTGGGAGCGGAACCTGCGTGGTCTTCCGGAAGGATGACTGCAATATCGTCGATCGTTGTGGTGGAGCGCGGTGAGAGCCGCGAGCTACCTCATGGACCAT
>JBOHED010000254.1:0-7447 GCA_050700915.1 Actinopolymorphaceae bacterium
CGGCCTTCGAGGGCGGGGTCGGACTCTCCGGCGGTCAGTGGCAACGGCTTGCCCTGGCGCGGGCGTTCATGCGCGACCGCCCGCTGCTGATGCTTCTCGACGAGCCCACCGCCGCACTCGATCCCGCAGCCGAGCACGCGCTCTACGAGCGCTACGCCAGCGCCGCACACGACCTGGCAGAAACCACCGGCGCGGTCACCGTGCTGGTCTCGCATCGCTTCTCCACCGTGCGGATGGCCGACCTCATCGTCGTCGTCGAGAACGGCGAGATCACCGAGGTCGGCCCGCACGAGGAACTGATGGACGCCGGCGGTCACTACGCCAGACTCTTCGACCTGCAAGCCCGCTCCTACCGGCACTGACCCGCGCTGAGCGGCACAGCCCGCCAGACGTGTGCGGCACCCGGCCGACTGCTACCCCTCGCCGGCTTCGAACAGCCAGTCCATCGTCGTCGCGCTGTCCTCGCCGTGGACCACCTCGCGCGCGGTGATCTGCTGGTCTGCCCGGACGACTCCGGCGACGAAGTACGCACCCTTCCCCGGGTCGATCTCGTGCCTGCCGGCATCGAAGCGTACGGCGTGAACGTCGACGCTCGGATGGAAGTCGATGACAACGGCGTTCCGCAGAACGGGTTCGAGACCACCCTTGTCATCGGCGTGGCTGGCGACCTCCAGCTCCGGGACCTGCAGCCAGACGCTTTCCGGTGACCGGAAGTAGGCGATCAGGACTCGAGCGGGTTCGGGAAGGTCGATCTCGATGCCGACACCGTGCTTGATCGCCTCCTCACGGTTGAGGCGTACGCCGGTCAGTCCACGCAGCTCTTCGGCGACCCGCCTGACGTGGGCGTCGGCCGCGACGAAGACGGAGGCGTCCTCGGCCAGAGCGAACGTCTCGGCGTCCGCCGACAGCACCGTGAACGCGGCCGGCTGCCAGGCCTCCGGCGGCGCGGAGGAAGCGTGCCCGGCCGGCGTCGAGCCGGCAGCGAGCAGCCCGACGTTGCGGGCGAAGTGCGCCAGCTCTTGTTCGTACTCCGGTAGGCAGTCCCGCCAGTGGCGGTACGTCGCACCGTCCTGGAACGGCACCTTGCGCGCCCGAGTCTGCATGCTGTTGGCGTACAGGTACGTCGTCTCGGTGAGGGCGGCCAGTTTCCTGAACCTCTCGACACTCGCCTCGACCTCGGCCACCGCGGTCTGCAGCAGGTCGAGGTCTCTGAAGCGCGAGCCCGGAGGGGCCTCCCGGTAGAGGCAGACCGATGTGGCCGCGCGGATCCGGTGTGCGTAGAAGTACCCGAGCTCGGCGAGGGCATGGACGTCGGACGAGATCGCCGTGTACTCCGCCGCGCCGCTGACACTGAGCCCGCTTCCGCGATCGATCGCAGCTACCGCCCGGTCGGCGAAGTGCTCCACATCCGCGGCGACGTCGAGCGGCGTCTCGCCCACATGCTCCTCCCCGTCAAGCTCCCGTTGGACGAAGGACTCGATGCGCTCACCGTTCGGCGCGTGGGACTCCCAGAGGTCGTTCCACGGACGGTACCGTCGCGCATTGGTCAGCTGGCTCATCGTCATGCCGAGGCTGAGCGTCTGCCGGTTTCCCTCGGTGATCCCGACCCGCCGCACCAACAGCGGCGCGACGTTTCCGATGGCCTCCCAGGCGTCCAGCACCGCAGTGGCGGCGTCGGGGTCCCCGAACCGCGCGGTGAGCTCGCCCACCCAGTACGTACGTTCCGCCGACGGGTCGCGATCGGATTTCCACGCGTAGCGGTGCCAGGCCGCGAACCAGATCCAGTCCCGATCGAGCTGTCGGAGCCGTGGGTCGAGGCGGTCCGGTGCAGCGGGCCAGTCCCAGTAGAACAAGGGATACAGGTGCAGGCCCCGGGCACCCAGGCGATGTCGCATCGCCTCCACGCAACGCTGGATGAACGACACAGCGCCGAACCGGAACGGCTCGAGGTTGGCGAGGATGTGGACGTTGACGATGTGGACGTCGGTCCTCGCGCTCAGGGCCCGGTGCCGCTCCTGCCAGTGACCGCGAGGAGTCCACGTCGTGAAGGACTCGCCGTTGTACTTCGCCATCGTCCACAACCGCGGATAGAGGTTCCGTGCGCGCTCCAGAACCGGCAGGGGATCGAGGGCATGCGCACGGAGAATGATCGGCGGTGGTTCGGTGGTCTCGCCGGCAACCAGACCGTCGTTCACACCGGCGAGAATCGTGTCGACGAACCACTCCGCGCCGTAGAGATCGCCGTGGAGAGTCTCCCCGAGGCACACCATCAATCCGACCTGGGGGAACGTACGAACGAACGCGGCGAGCGCCGTCCTCGTGTAGTCACTCACCAGCGGGCTCGGCCGGTTCTGCAGGAGGGGCAGGCCGTGGTGCTCGGCGAACGGCAGCGGGATGTGGATGTTGTAGAACTTCACGACGACGGCGATGCCGCGCCGATCGGCCTCGGCGGCGAGCCACCGCAGCACGTCCCGGTTGTCCCGCAGCTCGGCAGCGGAGACCTCCAGAGCCTCCGGAAACTCCTCCAGCTCGACGAACGACGAGAACGGATGACCGCTCCAGATGTAGAGGACGTTGGCCCGTTGCTCCAGCAGGGTGCCGAGCAACTCCAGCCAGCGGGTCCGGTCGTAGAACCACGGGAAGCGTTCGCGGGTGACCGGATACTCGTACGTCTGCCGAGGGGGCTCGATCGTCGTCTTCTGTAGGCCCACCGCGGGTCCACGCAGCACGAACTGCGGCGTCTCGCCCCGCGCCAGGTCGCGGGGGATCTCACCGCGTTCACGCACGATCCGTGCCAGCTCCTGGCAGCCGTACAGGACCCCGGTGTCGTTGCCTCCGGTGACCACGACGAGGCGGCCGGGCAGTGCGGCCAGGTGATAGCCGTCCTCGCCTGGGGCGCCAGCGTGGTAGAGCAGAATCTCGTCCGCTTCGAGGTCGGCGATCAGCCGGGAGGATCGGGAGCCGACGAAGACGCGAAGACCCTCGTCCGGCATCCGCCGCCGCGCCTGCCAGGCTGCCGCCTCCGTGACATCGACGGGGAATCCGCGCTCCGCAAGTGCCCGCGCGAGCAGGTCGACTCCGAACCGCACCCGCGGAGCCGCATCGGACAGGTGGGCGATCGTGACCTCGGACATGGCTGAGTCCCCCTCGTCGAGCCGCCGAACCGCCGACCTGGTGCCCTTCGGACGCAGGGCACTACGACGTGATGAAGTACTGCTCCGGGTTCGTGGGACCCGGGGTGGGATAGATGAACGAGTCCGGCATGGACGCGGGCACGTTGTGGAAGTCGTCCTTCACGACTCCGTAGCCACCGACCGGCAGGCTGATCCCGATCGCCCAGAAGGTCTCGGCCGCGATGTCCAGAATGCGCTTCATGAGCGTGCGGCGCGCTGCTTCGTCAGGCGTCCGCTTGATCTCGTCGTACAACGCGAGCTGCTGTCTCGCGGCCTTTCCAGCGGGTGTGGAGGCGTCGGGTTCCATGCCGTCCTTGCCAGCGTTCACGTACCACGTCGCCCACGGGGTCGCGAACGCGGACGCGCTCTCGTTGACCGGGAGATACCAACGCGGGTCCAGCCAGGCGTCCTCCGCGCCCCCGTCGCCGGAGTCCGCACTGCCCTCGTGTTGGTTGGACAGGACCCTGGTGAACTTCAGTCCACCATCGACGGCGTCGACCTTGATGTCGACGCCGACCTTGGTCCAGTAGCCCTTGGCGAAGTTCAGCGCGCTGACCATCTGCGGCTCCTCCGCCTTGACCATGATGGTCGCCCTGAACCGCTTGCCGTCCGGGCCGAGCCGGAACCCGGCGTCGTCGCGACGGTTCAGCCCTGCTCGGTCGAGGTGCCGCGCCGCCAGCTCCGGGTCGTATTCGGTGTACTGCGTGGCGAGCCGCTCGTGATAGAGGCTGGACTCCGGGCGCGGAGCCCCCTGCCACGGCTTGCCCTGTCGCTGGTAGACCGCCTTGATGATGTCCTGCCGGTCGATGGCGTACGACATCCCGATGCGGAAGTCCCTGTTGTTGAAGACCTCACGCTTGACGGGATCCTCGACGGTGAGGTTGAACGCGATCATCAGGGTGTTCATCCACGTCGACGGCGCGTCGAAGAACGCGTAGCCACCGGCCTCCCGCTCCCTGGCGAGGACCGGCTTGTTGCTCGGCGTGTTGAACGTCCGCACCTGCATGTCGATGTCGCCGTGCAGCGCATTGAGCACCATGGCGTCGGCGCTGTTGATCATCGTGAAGACGGCGCGATCGATGTACGGCAGCTGGCGCCCGTCCTGGTCGACCTTCCAGAAATAGGGATTGCGCTCGACGACGATCCGGTCCTGGGTCGACTCGGCAGTGACCCAGGGGTTGAGCGTCGGAAGGTCGGGGTTGAGCCAGTCTTCTTCCTTCTCGCCGATGAGCGCCACCCAGTCGTCGAGCGCCGCCTCGGCGGCGAGCTTGTCGGCGTCGGGGTTGTACTTCTTGTGGAACGTCTTCAGGTAGTGCCGGGGCTTGAGCAGCCGCATGCCGAAGCTCGACGCGAGTTCCTTGATCAACAAGGCGTTCGGCGTCGGCAGGACCAGTCGTACCGTGTGGTCGTCGACCTTCTCGGCGCGGATGGGATCCGTTCCGCCGAGGTCCTCGTTGGCGAGCAGATCGTTCTGCGCGAAGACGACGTCGTCTGCGGTGAAGGGCTCGCCATCCGACCACCGAAGGCCGGGCCGCAGGTGGAAGACGTAGGCGGTGGCGTCGGAGTTGACCTCGAAGCTCTCCGCGACGTTGGGCACCACCTTCGTGAAGCCCGGATCCCACCGGACGAGGGGCTGGTAGCCGACGGTCCGGTCGAGCCAGGTCTGGTCGTCGGGCCCCAGGATGGCGGAGTTCCAGGTCCCTCCGTACACCCCTGGTCGTTCCGTCGTACGCACAACAAGGGGAGTCTCCGGCAGCCTTTCCCGCAAACGGGGCAACGTTCCCTTCTTCACGCGCGCCGCCAGCGGTGGGGCTTCCTTGCCGGTGCCACCGGCCTGCCGCTCCGGCTGGGACGGGCGAGTGTCGAACACGCCGCAACCCGTCGTTGCGGACGCGGTGAGTAGCGTGCCCGTCGACAGGAGGAAGCCGCGTCGGGTCGATCGAGACGGTGCCACCATGGCTGTCCTCCTCGCAAGGATCCCGTGAGCGGCAGGCGCACACCTCGTCGCGGCGTTCGCGCTGGCGGGCCAGCCGTGCTGCCACATTAGGAAGACAGCGCACGCACCGGCCAGAGACTGCCTTGCTACGCACTAGGACTATCTTGCGAAGAATGCACAGCCCACCGGTCCGCGGGGCGTCGAGGGCAACAGGCGCCGACGGTGACGACGAGCTCTGGGCCGACGTCGCCCTGGTCGCACTGCGCGCGAACCTCCACGTCTGCGATCCGAGCTGGCGCCTCGAGCCGCGCGTCCTGCCGAACCATCAGGTCTGGATGATCCTGTCCGGATCCGGGCGGCTCACCGTGGCGGGCATCGCTCATCCCTTGCGAGGCGGTGCCGTCGCGTTGGTGCCGCAGGCCGTTCCGCACTGGGCTGAGCACGATCCGGGGTCTCCGCTCCAGTGCTACGTCCTGCACTTCGAGACCCGTGTGCTCGGGGCCCACACACCAGGCGCCCTCGCGGCGCTTCCCCCGCTGCTGTGGCCGGAACCGGAGATCATGCAGGAGCTGGAGGCGGCCGCAGCCCTCATGAGCCGCGAAGTGGGCTATCGGTCGCCGGACCACGTGCTGCTGGCGAACGCGGCGATCACCCACCTGCTCGGCCTGCTGTGGTCGGTCGATGCCGCGCTCCACCGTTCGGGCGATGTCTCGACGGCGCTGGCCGGCCACACCAGGCTGGAACCCGTTCTCGCCTACATCGCCGATCACTTCTCGACCCCGCTCACGTTGGCCGAGCTCGCGGTGGTGGCCGGAGTGAGTCCAACCCATCTCTGCCATCTCTTCCGCAATGCCGTCGGGCTGTCTCCGTTCCAGTACCTCCAGCGCTATCGGATGCGGCGGGCGAGGGTCCTTCTGGGAACCACGGACCTCGTGGTCGCCGACGTCGGCAGGCGCGTCGGCTTCGCCGATCCCGCCTACTTCAGCCGTGCGTTCCGTCGTCTCGAAGGCATGACGCCCAGCCAGTACCGCGAGCTGCACTCGACCCTGGCGACCCAGGCCCGGACTCGAGAACCCTGATCTCCCCGGTCGCGTCGTTCCAAACCGGGCACGTGCCTTGCATCACGGATGGCACTGGTGTCACTGGTGAACTGGTAGGTCAGTGGCTCACTGGTAGGTCAGTGGCGAGCCAGCCGGGTAGCTCCGCCTCCGTTGGCCAGGCCGCCACGGCGGAGCGGAGGCTGTCCCTGGCGGTGGGGGTCAACGGTGAGTGGGGAGGACGCACGTCACCGGCCTCGAGTCCCTCCGCACGCAGCAGCTCCTTGAGAACGGAGACGTTGTAGCGGCCGTGCGCCTCGGTACGAATGGCTTCGACCGGGGTGACGAGCTCGATCAGCCGGCGAAGCTGTGACTGGTCGCCGTCGACCAGTGCGGCGTGCACTGCCAGGGCGAGATCGGGTCGCACGTTGGCGATGCCGGAGGTGAAGGCCGTGATGCCGAGCTCGGCGAAGGCCGGCAGCTTCCCCTCGGCCGAGCCGTTGATCCACGTGCACTGCTGAGCCGCACCATCATCGAGCAGTTCCTGCAGGGTGGTCAGGTCCGGTCGTGCGTACTTCACCGCGACGACCGAAGGCCTGGCCGCCAGGTCGGCCAGGGTCGCGCGGCTGAGCCTCGTCGAGCGTACGTACAACACGACCGGCAACGCGACGCGCTCACCGATCCGCTCGAAGTAGCGCGCGACACCAGCGCCGTCGCCGAACGGCTCGGCGGGTTCGTGGATCATGACGGCGTCGTACCCGAGATCGCGGGCGCGGGCAGCATCGTCGAGTGCGCTGCCAAGACTGCCGGCCAGTCCGGCGATCAAAGTCGCTTCCTGCCGGCCCGCCGCGACCGCCCGCAGCACGCTCAGCCGCTCGTCCGGCGTCAGCTGGTGCACCTCGGCGGTGTTACCCAAGGCCGTGAGCGTACGGATCCCACCCTCCTCGACCCGACGGGTCAGGCGTCGCACGGCGGGTTCGTCCACCGCGCCAGCCCCGTCGAGGTAGGGCGTCACGAGGACCGCGACCACGCCATCCATCGTGGGGCGCGCCACCGGAGATCGTTGCGCCGCGACCTCAGCCATGTGTCTCCTCCGCCCAAACCCCTTGTGCACAGGGTGCTCCAGTGGGGTACGACCACCGACGCCGCCAACGTACCGCACGCTGTGTCGGCCAGAGAATTTGTCGGTCAGAGGAAGGCGAACAACGGCGGGAAGATCAGTACGACGACCCAGGCCCACGCCGCGTAGACCGGGAGGTAGCCGGTCTGCCAGCGCTCCAGCACGGCGAACGGTGTGCGTC
>JBOHED010000255.1:0-2417 GCA_050700915.1 Actinopolymorphaceae bacterium
GGGAAAGGGGAAGATCTGCCAGCCCACCAACCTCCCAACAAAACACACCAGAACTAAGCAGCGACACGCTACTAGGCCCCGCGTTCCCGTTCCGTGGCGTGTCCGTGAACCGAACCGCAGGCGGACGCCCAGCGCGAGGGCTCAGCCGTTCCGGGGCGGTGCGTGAAGCATCGCGGTCAGCAGGCCAGCGATGCCGCCGGTCACATCGATTTCCACCGACACCGGGGCAGACCCGGACGCCGACCGAGCCGGCCGAGAGCGTCGAGCAGTTCCTCGATCGCGGATGGAGTGTTCTCGAGTTTCCGATTGAGCAGAGCTTGTCCGTCATCGGTGACTGCCACCACCCAGTGCAGGTCCTTGGCCACATCGATGCCGACTCTCAACGCCACAGGCACACCCTTGTTCATGAGATGTGCATGTTCGGCGCTGGCACGTTCTTCCTGACCTGGCCCTACACAGCGATCAAGCGCCTAGCCCGCGCACCCGCGCACCAACCGGATCGCCGGTACGGCAAGAAGGGTAGGGCCCTTCCAATGCCGGCCTCAGGTGCGTTCGATCGGCTCACCGAGGGACCTGCGGGCGAGCAGGGTGGCTCCCGCCATGGCCGCGGGCGTGAACAGGACGGCGCCCAGCGGAATCAGGAACAGGACGAAGACCGCGACGCCGAATCCCAGCGCGACCGGGCGGACCGCCCGCAGCGCTCGACGCCGGTCGGGGAGCCGCAGCCCGCGCCGGTAGAACGGCGCCCCCACCAACTCCAGGGCCAGGACCCACCCGCCCAGCACGGCGCCCACCACCGGTACGACCGTCTGCCCGACCACCGGCAGGAACCCCGCAGCGAACAACGGAATCCCGATCAGCAGGGCGACCGCGACCAGGCGCGCCGAGTCGACGACGCTCCGCCGCAGCGACCGCGCCCACGAGACGTCGACCGGCTGCGGGACGCCGCCGTACCTCTCTTCCACCCGTTCGGAGATCCGCTCGTAGAACGGGTCGCCGATGACGAGCGTCACCGCGGTGAACGCCAGGACGCCTACCAGGCCGGCGATTCCCACCAAGGCGAGGGCGGCGGATACGCGGAGCGCGCCGCGTGCCCAACCCGTCCACCCGTCGGCGAACGGCGTCATCGTGGTCGCGAGGTCGGGAACGAGATAGAGCAGGGCGACGAACCCCGCCAGGAACAGCGCGCCGGTGATGAGGGCCGGAATGATCCCGAGCAGAACCAGTCCGGGGCTTCGTGCGTACGTCTCGAGCCCTCGGAAGAGAAGGCCAACGCCGGAGACGAACTGCCCGACAGTACCTGTGGCCGGTGCGGTGACCCTGCGCGCCCTCACGAGCCGTCAGCCTAGCCATCGCTGGGCGCGGTGGTGTCCGACCCCGGCGATGGACCCATTGGAGCAGGGCGCCCCTCATCCAACCGGGCCGAGTGAAACCGCCGTGAAACCCCGGTGATCCCGCCAGACCGCACTCTCTCGACCATGACAAGTACACGTACTGACCCGGCGATCATGGCGGCCGGGCTCCGCAAGTCGTACGGCGACCATGTGGTGCTCGACGGCATCGATCTGCACGTACCAGAAGGAACGATCCTCGCGCTGCTCGGACCCAACGGAGCAGGTAAGACGACCACCGTCCAGATCCTCTCCACGTTGATCGGCGCGGACGCCGGCCAGGCACGGATCGGCGGCCACGACCTCGCCACGGATCCCGACGGCGTACGATCCGCGATCGGCGTCACCGGCCAGTTCTCCGCCGTGGACAGCCTCCTCACCGGCGAGGAGAACCTGCGCCTGATGGCGGACCTGCACCACCTGGGCCGCGCCGAAGGCCGGCGGCGAACGGCCGAGCTGCTCGAGCGGTTCGATCTGGTCGAGGCGACCACCAAGCCGCTCGCCACGTATTCCGGCGGCATGCGGCGCAGACTGGACCTCGCGATGACCCTGGTGGGCAGCCCGCGGATCATCTTCCTGGACGAACCCGCCACCGGTCTCGACCCGCGCAGCCGGCGTGGTATGTGGGAGATCATCCGCGAGCTCGTGGCCGGTGGTACGACGATCCTCCTCACCACGCAGTACCTCGAAGAGGCGGACCACCTCGCCGACCGGATCGCCCTGCTGGACAACGGAAAGCTGGTCGCCGAGGGCACGGCGGCGGAGCTCAAGCGACTGATCCCGGGTGGGCATATCCTGCTGCGGTTCGCCGACGCGAACGGGCTCGAGCAGGCCGCCCGCACGCTCGGCGAGGTCACCCGCGACGACGATGCGCTCACGCTCCAGGTGCCGAGCGACGGCGGGGTGCACGCGTTGCGGGCCCTCCTCGACCGGCTCGACGACGCGTCGATCGAGGTCGAGGAACTGTCGGTGCACACCCCCGACCTGGATGACGTGTTCCTCACCCTCACCGGTCGTACCGACAAC
>JBOHED010000256.1:0-2773 GCA_050700915.1 Actinopolymorphaceae bacterium
GGCTCGCCCGGCTGGGAACCGGTCACCGTTGCCGGTCCGGCCGCCCTCACCCGGCTGGTCGACCAGAGCGTCGCCGATCTAGCGGGCCTAGGGCTCGCCGACCTGCAGACGCCCGACGACGCGTTCCTCGCGGCCGGGAGTCCATGGTTCTTCACGCTGTTCGGCCGGGACTCACTCTGGGCCGCCCGCCTCACGCTGCCGCTCGGCACGGACCTCGCCCGCGGCACCCTGCGGACGTTGGCCCGCCGCCAGGGCACCCGCCACGATGTGGACACGGCCGAGGCACCCGGCAAGATCCTGCACGAGGTACGCATGGAGCAGGCCAGCGTCGGCAGCCTCCCTCCCGTGTACTTCGGCACCGTCGACGCCACCGCCCTCTGGATCTGCCTGCTCCACGACGCGTGGCGCTGGGGCCTCGACGCGGCCGCCGTCGCCGAGCTGCTCGACCCGCTCGAGGCCGCGTTGGGCTGGTTGCGCACCGACGCGGACGCCGACGGCGACGGGTTTCTCGAGTACATCGACGAGAGCGGCCGCGGTCTCGCCAACCAGGGCTGGAAGGACTCGGGCGACTCGATCCAGTTCCCGGACGGCACGATCGCCGAGGCACCGATCGCGCTGTGCGAGGCGCAGGCGTACGCCTACGAGGCCGCGATCGCGGGAGCCCGCCTACTGGAGGCGCTCGGCCGGCCGGGAAGCGACCGGATGCGGGAGTGGGCCGCGGGGCTTCGGGAGCGCTTTCGTACGACCTTCTGGGCGGCGGACGCGCGCGGCGCTTTCCCCGCGCTCGCCCTGGACGGTGCGAAGAGACCTGTCGCGACGGCCACCTCGAACCTCGGGCACCTGCTCGGCACCGGTCTCCTCGACCCGAGCGAGGCCGGCCAGGTCGCCGCCCGGATCGGTGAGAAAGACCTCGACTGCGGCTACGGCCTCCGTACGATGAGCGCCGACGTCGCCGGCTTCAACCCGCTCGGCTACCACGCCGGCACGGTCTGGCCGCACGACACGGCGATCGCGATCCTCGGCCTGGCACGAGAGGGGCACGACCGCATCGCCGCCTCGCTCTCGGCAGGGCTCGTCCTGGCGGCACCGGACTTCGCGTACCGGCTTCCGGAGCTCTTCGCGGGGACGAACGCCCGCGACGGTGACGCCGTGCTCGCCTATCCGGCAGCATGCCGGCCCCAGGCCTGGTCCGCGGCTGCGGCGGTCACGATGCTCCAGGCCGCGCTCGGTCTGGAGGCCGATGTCCCGGGGGGCGTACTGCGGGTCGCGCCGGCGGCCGCGTTCGCCGACTGGTTCCCGCTCCGGGTCGAAGGGTTCCGGGTGGCCGGGCACCCAGTGACGATCGACGTCGACGCCGCCGGAACCGCACGGGTCCAGACCAGGGCACCGCTCACCGTCGAGACGCGCCGTGCCGAAGCGAAGGAGAGCTTGTGACCGACAACCGGCCGAACATCGTCTTCATCGTCACCGACGACCACGCCGCCCACGCCATCTCGGCGTACGGAAGTGAGCTGTTGACGACGCCGGGCATGGACCGGATCGCGGCGGAGGGCATCCGGTTCGACGCGATGTACTGCACGAATGCGCTGTGCGCGCCGAGCCGGGCGTCGATCCTGACCGGGACGTACAGCCACGTCAACGGCGTACGCACGCTGTCCACCCACTTCGACGCACGGCAGCCGACGTTCGTGTCGATGCTGCGCGACGCCGGCTACCAGACCTGGCTGGTCGGGAAATGGCACCTCGGCCATGGCGGCATCCATGACCCGCAGGGGTTCGACTCCTGGGAGGTGCTGGAGGGCCAGGGGCCGTACTGGGATCCCGAACTCCTGTCGGAGGGCGGCCGCCGGCGCCGAGTGCCCGGCTACACGACCACGGTCCTCACCGACCTCGCGCTCGAACGCCTGGCCGGGCGGGACCGCGACCGGCCGTTCTGCCTGCTGCTGCACCACAAGGCGCCACACCGCAGCTGGGACCCGGACACCAAGCACGCCGACCTGTTCGCCGATGGCGTCCCGGAGCCGGCAACGTTGTGGGACGACCACGCGGGTCACAGCAATGCCGCCCGCGAGGCGAAGATGCGGATCAGCCACGACCTCACCGAACGCGACGTCAAACAGCCCTATCCACCTGGGTTGGAGGCCCGCGAGCGCACGAGGTGGGCGTACCAGCGGTACATGCAGGACTACCTGCGGTGTGTCGTGTCCGTCGACGAGAACGTCGGCCGGGTGCTGGACGCGCTGGACGAGGAAGGTCTGGCCGAGGACACGATCGTCGTCTACACGTCCGACCAGGGGTTCTTCCTCGGCGACCACGGGTGGTACGACAAGCGCTTCATGTACGACGAGTCGCTGCTGATGCCGTTGATGATCCGCTATCCGCGTGAGATCCCGGCTGGGTCGGTGAGCAAGGCGATGGCGCTCAACATCGACTTCGCGCAGACGTTCCTCGACTATGCGGGCGTGGAGGCGCTGCCGGGAATGCAGGGCCGGAGCCTACGCCCGCTGCTGCGCGGCGAGCGGCCCGCTGACTGGCGTACGTCCATCTACTACCGCTACTGGGAACACGACGACGGCGCGCATCACGTGGTCGCGCACTATGGCGTACGCACCGAGCGGTACAAGCTCATCTACTACTACGGCGAGGGATTCGGCCTCCCCGGCACGTCCGACACAGTGACTCCGCCGGAGTGGGAGCTGTTCGACCTCGTACGCGACCCGGCCGAATTGCGGAGCGTCCACGACGATCCGGCGTACGCCGAGATCCGCCGCGA
>JBOHED010000257.1:0-8417 GCA_050700915.1 Actinopolymorphaceae bacterium
AATGGCAGATGCTCGCCGACCTCTCCTTCGCCGACCTCGTCCTGTGGGTGCCCGACCGCGAAGGGCTGGGCTTCTGGGCCTGTGCGCAGATGCGACCCACCACGGGCCCGACGGCGCACCTGGACGACCTGGTGGGTTCGTTCGTTCCGCGGGGGCGGCGAGCCCTCCTCGATGCGGCCTACGACGATGGCCGGATCTGTCGCGAGGGCGATCCGGAGTGGCGGGACGAGGTGCCTGTCCGGATCGAGAGCATTCCCGTCCGGCGGGTCGACCGCGTCCTCGGGGTGATCAGCCGCAACACCAACCTTCTGTCGGTACGCACCCCCAGCAGGCTCGAGCTGACCTACCTCAAGACGGCGACGGATCTCGCCCAGATGATCGGCGAGGGCGGCTTCCCGTTGCCGGGCGAACGGGGCGACCTGGGCGCGGCACCGCGGGTCGGTGACGGCCTGGTCCGGCTCGACGCCGAGGGCATCGTCACCTTCGCCAGCCCCAACGCGCAGTCGGCGTACCGGCGGCTCGGCCTCACCGGCGACCTCCTCGGCTGTCACCTGGGCACGACGACCGCCGAGGTGGTGCCGCCGTCGCGACGCCCCGTCGACGAGGCGCTCGGCGTGCGCATCTCCGGACGCGCGCCGAGGGAGACCGAGATCGAGAACGACGCGGCCGTCGTCAGCGTGCGGGTGATCCCGCTGGTACCGAAGGGCCTCGCGGCAGGCGCGCTCGTGCTGCTGCGTGACGTCACCGACCTACGCCGGCGCGAGCGGGAGCTGCTCACCAAGGACGCCACCATCCGGGAGATCCACCACCGGGTCAAGAACAACCTGCAGACGGTGGCCGCCCTGCTGCGACTACAGGCGCGGCGACTCGGCTCGACCGGCGGCCGCGAGGCGTTGGAGGAGGCCGTCCGCAGGGTCGGCACGATCGCGATCGTGCACGAGACGTTGTCGACGGCGTTCGAGGAGCGGGTCGACTTCGACGAGGTGGTCGACCGGGTGCTGGCGATGGTCGCGGAGGTGTCGATCCCGGAGACCCGGGTGGTGCCCCGTCGGGTCGGCACCATCGGAATGCTCGACGCCGACCGCGCCGCGCCGCTGGCCATGGTGATCACCGAGGTCGCGCAGAACGCCGTTCAACACGGTGTCGGTCGTACGGGTGGCAAGGTCGAGCTCAGCGCCGAGCGGCGGGCCGGCCGACTGCGGGTCGTGATCGAGGACGACGGGTCGGGTCTCCCGCCCGACTTCGACCCGGAGGTCTCCGGCCGGCTCGGGCTGCAGATCGTGCGCACCCTGGTCGAGAGCGAGCTCGGCGGGGAGTTGGACATCGGTGCGCGTAAGGAAGGTTCGGGAACGCGAGTGGTGCTCGATGTTCCCGACGATGGCTGCTGAAACGCTTGCCTGGTGCTGAGATCCGCCCGAGCGGCAAATGACCACGCTGGGCATGCCTTCGGTCTCTCGGCTAGGCATCTACACCTGGCCCGGCGTCCGCATGCATGCCTAGCGTGGTCATTTACTGCAGGCACGGGCTTGTGGGGCGAACAAGGCCCCCGCCGGACGGCGAGGGCCTCCATCGACAGTGTGGCGATCAGATGATGCGGGCTCGGGAACGTGCGGCGCGACGCTTGAGCGCCCGTCGCTCTTCCTCGCTCATACCGCCCCAAACGCCGGCGTCCTGTCCAGTCTCGAGGGACCACTGCAGGCAGAGATCGACGACATTGCAACGACGGCAGACCGCCTTGGCCTCCTCGATCTGCATGAGCGCAGGACCCGTGTTCCCGATCGGGAAGAACAGCTCAGGGTCCGCGTCCCGGCAGGCGGCCCGGTGGCGCCAGTCCATCAAGGTCTCACTCCTTGCGTCGTGCGTGTCGGCCTCCACCGACTACGCATGGTGGGTTTCCGGTTGGTTCTGCTGTGTGAACACTTTCACGATCACCTGCGCGAAGACACGCACGCGCCAGTTTCCCGGCGGCGCCCACACGGAGTGTGATCGCTTTGCGTTAGCCCCCAGCGCATGCACGGTTCAGGTGTGCCGCGCCTCTCTGCAGGCTCGATAGTTTCAACTCCTTCAGCGATACACAAGACCCTTTCTGTGGTAAGCCCAGGAAAAGTCGATGTCAGGTACGTCACAGAGCATCCGGAAAGCTTACGCATCGTGACTAGCGTTCATGGTGGACATACCCGATACGAGTCGAATTGACCCATCTACTCTCCGTAGGCGACGGGCCTGCCCTCCGAGTCGCTGGATAGCCTGCAGCCATGACCAACCGACGCACCAGGGCGGCGAAGTCCAAGGCCCCCGCTGCCGGTTCGGAGACGGCGGTGGGTTCGGAGGCAGCGGTGGGTTCGGAGACGGCGGTGGGTTCGGAGACAGCGGCTCGACCCGAACGCGGCGAGGGCCACGTCAGCTCGACCTTGCGGGCGGCTGCCGCGCTCACTGCCGTCGAGGCTGTCGCCGCGACGGGTTTCGGGATATGGCTCACCATCGAGTCGTTGGTCCAGGTTCCGCGCGGGCTCGCCATCGCGGTCGGTACCGGACTCTTCGTCCTCGCTGCGGGCGTCGGTTTGGGTGTTCTGACCTGGGGTCTCTTCCGCGCCCGTCGCTGGAGCCGCGGCCTGACGGTCGTCGTGCAGCTGCTGATGCTGCCGATCGGCTACGAGCTCACGTCGTCCCCGACGACTCTCGTGGGCGTGGGGATGCTTGGAGCCGCGGTCGCGACGCTGGTGCTGGTTCTGTCGCCGGCCTCGACAGCGGCGTTCGGCGACTGACCGGCACGTCCGCTCACGATGCGCCCAGCTGAGTCAGGTGGATCGCGGGCGTCGGCGGTGCGGACGTCGGTCCGTCAGTCCTGGAGCAGGCGTTCGCGGAGCTGCGCGAGCGTACGGGACAGCAGGCGCGAGACATGCATCTGTGAGATGCCGACCTCGGAGGCGATCTGGGACTGGGTCATCCCGCGGAAGAACCGCAGCAGCAGGATCCGCTTCTCCCGATCGGGAAGTTGGGTGAGCAGCGGACGCAGGGCCTCGCGGTACTCGACGCCTTCGAGCGCCTCGTCCTCGGTGCCAAGGGAGTCGACGACGGCCGGTGCGTCGTCCTGGCCCTGGTCGGGCGCGTCGAGGGAGAGCGTGCTGTAGGCGTTGGCGGACTCCAGGCCCTCGAGCACCTCTTCTTCGCGTACGCCCAACTTGCCGGACAACTCGCCGACCGTGGGCGCACGGCCGAGCTCCTGCGTGAGGTCCCCGGTGACGGTGGCGAGGGAGAGCCGCAGCTCCTGGAGTCGTCGAGGAACCCGGATGGCCCAGCCGCGGTCCCGGAAGTGTCGCTTGAGCTCGCCGACGATGGTGGGTGTGGCGTACGTCGAGAACTCCACGCCGCGCTCGGAGTCGAACCGGTCCACCGACTTGATGAGGCCGATCGTGCCCACCTGGACGAGGTCGTCGAGGGGTTCACCGCGGTTGCGGAACCGGCGGGCGAGGTGTTCGACGAGCGGGAGGTGCATCTCGACGAGCCGGTCGCGAATCTTCGCCCGGCGAGGGTTGTCGGGGGTCAGCCCACCGAGCCGCGCGAAGAGCTCCCGGGTCAGCGTCCGGGTGTCGACCACGGTGTCCAGGCCTGGCAGGTCGTCTGTCGCTGACCCCAGGTCTTGTGTTGCGGGTTGCTCAATCACTGGTCTACCGCACCTGATTCGAATGGTGGGAGCTTGGTCGCGTCGTGACCACGCTGCTCGCGTGCGCGGGCGTGCCGTGCGTCGTCGAGGTCGCGGACGTCTCCTGACGACGTCGCGCGCTCGGCGGGCGCGGCTTCGCCACGTTTGGTCAGGGTGATGGTGGCCCGCTGCTCGTCGGGGTCGATCAGCGTCTCGACCTGGCCCGCCAGGGCGGTGAGGACGGTCCACGAGAAGGAGTTGCGGGTCGGCACTCGAGGGTCCCGCGAGTGGACGGAGACGGCGACGACCAGTTCGTTGCCGGTGAGCTCGAACCGGCACGACAGCTGTGAGTCGGGTACGGCCTGGGTGAGCAGGAGGGCGCTCGCCTCGTCGACGGCGATCCGCAGGTCCTCGATCTCGTCGAGGGTGAAGTCGAGACGGGCGGCGAGGGCTGCCGCGGTCGTGCGGAGTACCGAGACGTAAGCAGTCCGGGCGGGGACGCTGAGCTCGACGATGTCCGTCTCGTGGGTGTGTCCCCGCGGTGCGGCACTGTCGGGTACGTCGGTCACTGGTGGTCCTCCACCGTTGGTTTGGTCCGGCACGACAGCCCCACCATAGGCCGGGAGACCATCGCTCGGCGGGCGATTGCGAACGGAGAGTGTAAGGAAGATTGCATTGCGTTCGGAATTCTCGTCGATGGTGAAACGCGAACGGGCCGCACCCGGATCCGCTTTACGCAGAAACCAGGGTGCGGCCCGCACCGCGACGTCGGCACCGCCGCGTGCGTTCAGACGCGGAAGCGCCGGCCAGGACGTCAGGCCTTCTTGGTCTCCCAGAAGATCTCGGCGATCTGGTCGATCTTGGCGAGCAGCTTGTCAGCGACGGCGACATCGGTGCTGGCCTTGGTGCCACCACCACCGCCGGCGAGTTTGGTCGCCTGGTTGAACAGCTCGTTGAGCTGGGGGTACTTCTCGAAGTGCGGCGGCTTGAAGTAGTCGGTCCACAGCACCCACAGGTGGTGCTTCACGAGGTCCGACCGCTCCTCCTTGATGACCAACGCACGCGTCCTGAAGGCGGCGTCGTCGCTGTCGTGGTACTTCTCGATGATCGCCTTGACCGACTGGGCTTCGATGCGAGCCTGTGCGGGGTCGTAGACCCCACATGGCAGGTCGCAGTGCGCCGAGACTTCCACTGCCGGCGCGATCAGGCGCGAATGCATCCCTCTCCCAACCTTTCCGAACCGTGTTCAGCATGACGTTGAGCGGTTCTTTGTGACCTTCTTGCGACACTACTCCTGTGCCCGGACGCCGCCTGAGGGGGACCTTTGTGTCGAAGTACGGCATCGCGATCGTGCGGGGCCGGTCGATGCTGCCCACGTTGGGTGACGGTGACCGGCTGCTGGTGAAGTACGCACGGACGGCGCGGCCGGGCGCCCTTGTCCTGGTCGTCCTGCCCGGGGGGCGGCCGCTGTCGGTGAAGCGGCTGGTCCGCCGCGAACCTGGCGGGGGTTGGTGGGTCGAGCGCGACAACCCGCGCGAGGGCGTCGACTCGTGGCTGGTCGGCGCCGTCGCCGAGGACGACCTGGTGGCTGTCGTCGTCGCTCGGCTGCGGGTTCTGACGGCGTTGGTGCGGCTCAGGAACCGGCTGGCTGTTCGTCGTCGTCGACGTTCGTGAGTCGGTCGGTCACGCCGCCACCGCTGATGCCGTCGGCGCTCGCGCGGCCGGACGGCTCGTCGACGCGCTGGAGGAAGGCGCGGGTGCGGGGGTGGGCGGGTTGGGTGAGGAGCTGACGGGGTGTACCGGTCTCGACGACGATACCGTCGTCCATGAAGATGAGCTGGTCGCCGACCTCGCGGGCGAACGCCATCTCGTGCGTCACGACGATCATGGTCATGCCGTCAAGCGCCAGTTGACGCATGACGTCGAGCACCTCGCCGACGAGCTCCGGGTCGAGCGCGGACGTCGGCTCGTCGAACAGCATCAGCTTCGGTCGCATGGCCAGTGCCCGCGCGATGGCCACCCGTTGCTGCTGCCCGCCGGAGAGCTGCGCCGGGTACTTGTCCATGTGGGGTCGCAGCCCCACCCGGTCGAGCAGCTTGGCCGCCGCCTCGTGCACCGCCGCCCGCGACTCCCTGCGTACCCGCAGGGGTGCCTCCATGACGTTCTCCAGCGCCGTCATGTGCGGGAACAGGTTGAACTGCTGGAAGACCATGCCGATCTCCCGGCGTTGCTCGGCCACCTCGGCGGCCTTGCGTTCGTACAGCCTGCCGCCACGCTGTCGGTAGCCCACGAGCTCGCCGCCGACCCACAGCCGCCCGGCGTCGATCTTCTCGAGGTGGTTGACGCACCGGAGCAAGGTCGACTTGCCCGACCCCGACGGCCCGATGACACAGCAGACCTTGCCGGGCGCGACTTCGAGGTCGACCCCCTTCAGCACTTCGTTCCGGCCGAACCGCTTGCGGACCCGTTCGGCCCGGACCATCGCGGCCATCGCCTCGGCCGGCACGGTGTCAGTCGGCTCTGTGTCTGTCGGTTCTGGTGTCATCGACTCAGGCACCTCCCGCGCCACCGCGCGCCAGCCGCAACCGGCCGGCAGCGACCCGCGAGCCGCGGGCGAAGTGGCGTTCGATGAAGTACTGCACGACCATCAGGATGCTGGTGAGCGCGAGGTACCACAGGCACGCTCCGATGAGCATCGGGAACACCTGGAACGTCCGGCTGCCGATGCCCTGCAGCTGGAACCAGAGTTCGTACGCCGGAACGTAGGCGACAAGGGCAGTGTCCTTGAGCATGGCGATCGTCTCGTTGCCCGTCGGCGGGATGATGACGCGCATCGCCTGCGGCAGGATGATCCGGCGCAGCGTGAGCGGCCGGCGCATGCCGAGGGACTCTGCCGCGTCGACCTGGCCTGGCGGGATCGACTGCATGCCGGCACGCACGATCTCGGCCATGTACGCCGCCTCGGACAGGGCGAGGCCGAGTGTCGCGGCGACGAAGCCGGTGACCACGGTACGGGCGTCGAACCCGAAGAACCGCAGGCTCATGTCGATCCCGAACAGATCCGCGATCCACCAGTCGAACGGCACCCCGATCTCGAACCGTGCGTAGAGGATGCCGAGGTTGCCGAAGAGCACCAGCAGCACCACGCGCGGGACGGCTCGGAAGAACCACACGTAGACCCACGACACACCGGACAGGATCGGGTTGGTCGAGAGCCGCATGATCGCGAGGACGACGCCGACCACGATCCCGATCACCATCGCGACGACGGTGAGGACGACCGTGTTGCGGGCACCCGCAAGGACCGGCGGCGCGAGCGCGTTGTCGGCCATGAAGCCCCACTGGAACGCGTCGTTCGTGAGCAGCATGTGCACGAACATCGCGGTCAGGACGACGATGCACCCGGTGGCGACCCAGCGCCCCGGGTGCCGGACGGGCACCGCCTTGATGGAGTCGGCGTCGGCGCCGGCCGAGGGGGTGGCGGCCGTGCCGGTCGGCCCGCTCATGGGTGTCCTCGCGTCGCTGCGGACCCGCACGAGGCGTCATGCGCGCAGGGCTTGCTGATCCGCACACTCATGGCGTCGAGGGGTTGACCTGCACCTGTTCGGCGGTGATGGCGCCCTTGTCGTTGCCCCACTTGCCAACGATGTCGGCGTAGGTGCCGTCCTCGATGATTGCCTGGGTGGCCTTCTGGATCGCCTCGGCGAACTCCGTCTCGTCCTTGTTGACCGCGATGCCGTACGGGGCGTTGCCGTAGGGCTCGCCCAGCAACTCCAGCTTGCCGCCGGTCTGCTCGACCGCGTAGACGGCGATCGGCAGGTCGGCGGTCATCGCGTCTTCCTTGCCGGTCACGACGTTGGTGGTCACCGTGTCCTGGCCGGGGTACTGGTTGATCTTGATCGCGGCCTCGCCGTCCGCCTCGCACTTCTTCGAGCGCTCCTGCAGGTCGGGCACCTCGATGGTGTCCTTCTGGACGCCGATCGTCATGCCGCAGGCGTTGTCGATGTCGACCTGCTTCGGATTGCCCTTGGTGGTGACCCACTGGATGGGGGAGTTGAAGTAGGCGATCATCTGCGTCTGTTCCATGCGTTCGGCATTGATCGTGAAGGACGAGACGCCCGCTTCGTACTTGCCCGACTGGACGGCGGGGATGATGTCGCCGAACGTCGAGGGCACCCATTCGACGTCGAGGTCGAGCTTGCCGGCGATCGCGTCGAAGAGTTCGACGTCCATGCCGATCACGGTCTTTCCGTCGGCGTCCATGAACTCGTTCGGCGCGTAGCTCGCGTCGGTGCCGACCCGGATCTTGCCGTCGGAGGCGATCGCGTCGGGGACGAGGCCGGCGAGTTCGGACTCCGGCGTCGTCTTGGCCTCAGGCGACTCGGTGGCGGACGGACCTTCGCCACCGCAGCCGGCGAGGGCGGAGCCGATGGCGAGGAGGGCGCCGCCGGAGGCAACGATGCGGCGGATGTGCTGCCTTGTCATGACACGTCCTTTGCTCTCGTAGCGGCGCGACGCCGCCCGGACGGGGTGGTGACCAGAAGCGTCGCATCTGAATTGTTCAGCTTTGTTAAGCAGCGCCCGTGGGCGTTCGTTACGCACGGCAGTCGTCCGGGTACTGACGGAGGGGCCTCTTGCTTGGCGCCGCCCCGGAGCCGACACATGGTATGACAGACTTTCCCCATACGGGTGACCCCCGTTTGGCATTGCGATCGACCCGGACCTGATCGCCCGCGGCCGTGTTGTTCCATCCGTCCAAGGTGCCGGCCGGGCC